>JASLXW010000415.1 GCA_030740135.1 Nitrospinota bacterium | reverse complement strand
TTGATCTGTGAAACCATTTCCGGAATGGAACGCGGAGAAACCGGAAGAAACCCGCGCCTCATGCCCTCCCCGCCCGATCTTTTAACGCTTTCTTCCCGCCGCGCGCTTCTTCGCGGGCTTCTTCCGGGCTGCGTCGCGCTTCACCTTGAGCATGCCCTTCTTCGGGTCCACGCCCATCAAGCGGGCGAGGTTGCCGCCGAGAAACTTGAACTTGTCCTCTTTGGTGATCTCCGCGTAGCCGTATTTCTCCTGAAGCTCTTCGGTCATCTTGAGGTTCAGGACGGCCTGGATGCTTTGTTCCGGATCCGAGGCCGGCCAGTCGCTCCCCCAGATGAATCGGTCGGACCCCGCGATCTGCATGGTCGTCCCGACCATGTGAAGGAACCGCTCGGGCGCGCGCAGCAGCCAGGGCAGGAGGATCGAGTAGCTGATGTGGAAGTTGGGGTGCTTCCACGCCAGCATGGCCGCCTCTTCCCAGTACGGGTAGCCTCCGTGGTAGGCCACCACCTTGAGGTCGGGGAAGTCGATCATCACGTCGTCCAGGAGCCGCGGCAGGGTGTACTTGGTGTAGCCGATGCGGATCGTCAGCCCCGTGTGGAAGAAGGCGACGATGCCCATCTCTTCGCACTTCTCGTAGACGGGCCAGAGCCGCCGGTCGTTGATGAAGGTGTCCTCGGGCATGTAGAACTTCGTCGTCTTGAAGTTGAAGTTCGTATGGAGGTAGTCCAGCTCCCAGAGGATGTCGCTGGTCTTCCGCTTGCTGAAGGGACCGACGTTGGAGCAGCCGATGAAGCGGTCCGGGTATTTCTCCAGGGCGTCGATGACGTGCTGGTTGGTGGAGAAGGGGGCGTGGTCCATGGCCGTGTCGATGAAGGACTCGCGCATCAGGCAGGACTGATCGACGCCGGCCGAATCGTAGTCGGCGATGATCTTCTCCATGGTCCAGTCCATCCCCGGGTGTTCAAACTTCTTCCCCGTGACGTGATCGGTCCACACCCAGTGCATGCACATCTTGTGGGCGTACTCGAACGTCGCCGTGGCGGGGAAGTACTTGATGAAGCGCCGGTAGTCCTCCGGCATGATGTGCGCTTCGCAATCGCAGATGTAATAATCGAGCGCCCTGTCTTTGGGATCGTGGGCCGCTACGGGCCAGTCGTTCGACATGAGACCAGTCCTCCCTCATTGTGATTTCGCCCGCTCCCGCCCCTTCCGGGACCCGGCCGGACGCGCAAAACCCGCTCCCCCCCGGAGACAACTCCACCGGGAATTCTCAATCGCCCGCCCCTTCGCTTTCCGGACCCTTCCCATTTACCACGGCGTCCGGAGGGTTTCAAGTCCGGATGGGTCGGGTCAGGAAGAACCCGCTTCGCACACTGCGATGGCCCGGTCCACCAGGGTCCCGCAATGGTCGACGTAGTTCGCGGGGTCGAGCAGCCCCTCGATTTCTTCCGGGGAGAGATGGGCGGAGACCTTCTCGTCCTTTGCGAGCAACTCGGCGAAGGGGACCCCCTTCTCGAAAGTTTCCATGCTGATCTTATACACCAAATCGTGAGCCGTCTGCCGGCCGATGGACTCGCCCAGGCGGAGCATGACCGCTTCCGAGAGTATCAGACCGCCCAGGGCGTCGAGGTTCTTCCGCATGTTGTCGGGCTTCACGATGAGGTTCGACAGAACAAACTTCATCTGGTGGAGGACGGCCCCGGTCAGGGTGCAGGCCTCGGGGACGAACTCCCACTCCGCCTGCCAGGCGGACATGTCCCGCTCGTGCTCGGACATCATGACCTCCAGCGCCAGCGGGACGTGACTCCGCACGATGCGCGAGGCGGCGACCACCGCTTCGCAGATCATCGGATTGCGCTTGTGGGGCATGGTGGAGCTTCCGACTTTCCCGTGATGAAAGGGCTCCTCGACTTCATCCACTTCGGTCTTCATCAGGTTGATGATCTCGTTGGCGATCTTCCCCAGCGTCCCCGCCAGAAGCCCGAGCAGGGCCGTCCACTCGGCCACGCCGTCCCGGGCCGAGTGCCACGAGATCTCCGGGACGTCGAGCCCCAGGTCCTCCGAGACGAGCCGCTGGATCTCCAGGGCGTCTTTGCCGAAGCTGTTGAGCGTACCGACGGCCCCAAACAAGCTGGAGACGAGGACCCTCGGCCTCGCCGCCCGGAGACGCTCCCGGTGGCGGTGAAGCTCGCACGCCCAGATCGCCGTCTTGAAACCGTACGTAATGGGCAGGGCGTGGACGCCGTGGGTCCGGCCCGCCATGAGCGTGTCCCGATACTTCCGGGCCATGTCGCAGATGATCCGGATGATCTCCGACACGTCGCGCTGGATGACGTCGTAAGCCTCGCGAATCTGGAGAACCATCCCCGTGTCGATGATGTCCTGGGTCGTCGCCCCCCAGTGAAGGCATTCGCCCGCCTCCTTCCCGCAGACCGCCTGGTAGGCGTGCAGGAAGGGCACGATCGGGTGGCTCGTCTCGTCGATGCCGCGTTTGATGGCCTCGACGTCCAGGAGATCCGCTGAGCACCTGCGAGAGATCTCCTCCGCCGCGGACCGGGGGATCAGCCCCACCGCCGCCTCCGCCCGGGCGAGGGCCGCCTCCACGTCCATCCACTTCTGAAGCAGGTTCCGGTCGTCGAAGGTCCGCCGCATCTCCTCGGTGCCGAACTGGTCTTTGAAGAGCGCGGAGTCCACCATGTGGGAGGCCATCGGTCAGTCCTCCAAGGGGCGCTTGCGGACGGCGTCGGTGACGCTCCCGGGCGGGATGAAGACGACCAGGAGCGTGGCCATGGGGGTTCCGCCGTTTTCGTGCCGGTGCTCGATGCCGGGGGTCATGTAAGCGGCGCTGCCCTCGGGGAGCAGATCGCGCCGCCCGTCGGGGTACCCGATCGCGTTGGTCCCTTTGAGGGAGTAGAGGATCTCGATTTGTCCCTCGCGCGCATGAAACTCCGAGGCCGTCCCCTCGGCGAAGTCCACCTGGACCACCGCGGCGTCATCCAGCCCGGTTTCGTGATCCAGGAGGATCCGTGTGAGCCGTCCCCCCGCGGCGGTGTGGCCCTTGATCTCGTGGGAATTTACGATCTTCATTTTGAATCCTCACATGGGAGGGGTTGTGCAACAGGGCAAGGGCGCACCCGAAGGCCCTTGAAATGGGTGAGCAAGCTCTCCACCGGCTTCCGGCCGGGACTCGACTGAATGATTGTTCTTGATGGGTGCGCGAGTATACGGGAATTGGCCCGGGGGGACAACAAAAGGTAGAATGGAAAACCTAACCGAACGGGGCTACTTTCAGACCGATTCACGGCGGAGATCCCGATCAATGGAAAAGCGCGTGGGGTTCATCGGACTCGGGAACATGGGGATTCCCATGTCGAGGCGGCTGCTCGAAGCCATGTACGAAGTCTGGGGGTTTGACATCCAACCGGACGCGGTCGAGGCCTTTGTCCAGGCCGGAGGGCGCGCCGCCGCATCCATCGGCGAAGTCGCGGAAAACGTCCCGACGATCCTGCTGAGCCTGCCGGACTCGCAGGCCGTGGAAAGCGTCGTCGAGGGGGAAGGCGGTCTCCTCCGGACGGCCACGGCCGGGCAGGTCATCATCGACATGAGCACGTCCCACCCGTCCAGCACCCGGCGGCTGGGAAAGCTTCTGAAGGAGAAAGGGATCGACTTCCTCGACGCCCCGGTGAGCGGGGGCGTCCGGGGGGCGGTGGCGGGAACGCTCACCGTCATGGTCGGCGGGGAGGAAAAACGGTTCGAGCAGTCGGAACCCGTCCTCCGCGTCTTCGGTCCGAAC
>JASLXW010000414.1 GCA_030740135.1 Nitrospinota bacterium | reverse complement strand
GCCCCTTCGTCCCGAAGTCAATCAAAATTTACAATACCCTTCCGCGAAAACAAGGCGCGCGGACCGGTTTTCCGCCCCGACAGCGGTTCTTCTTATCCGGCGGTTCAACCTCCCGCCCGCTTGAGATGAAGCCCCCGCCAGGGGTTAAGTAAATTCGCTTTGTATCCGATTGACTCAAAATATGAGCCAAGTTTATGGCCAGGAGAAAGAAACCATGAGGCCCGCTGTCCAAGTCATTGAAAAGAAAGCCATTCACCCGGAGGACCATCCGGACGGCAACTCCCCGCCCGAGCGGTGGATCTGCACCCGATGCCGGCGGGAAATCGACGGCGAGTCAACGGTCTGTAGGGTCCATGAGGGTTTATACATCTTTTACCACGCCGGATGCCTGGATGCCGGAACCGGCCGTTGAAGGGACCGGGAAGTCCGGATGTCATTCGTCCGCGCCCTCCTCCCCCTCCCCCCTCGCAGGAATATCGTGCGGTCGCTTCGCCTCGGTCTCCTCACGGAAGGCGCGCTTGACCGCCGTTGTCGAACCTCCGACCTTTCATTTTTCCGCAAGACCGTTTAAAAGATCCGCAGAGATCGTCTTTCCCTGAAAGTCCCGGTCCGCCCGGTCTCGAAATCGTCCGGGTCAGGCGCCCCGCGCCGGGCGGCGGGATTCCGTCCGTGGATTGCCCGGGCCGGCCGGGCGAAATCCATACCTCACGGAGATCAACGATGCGGATGAAAGCGCGGAAAATCGTCACGGTGGTGGAAGAAACCCGACGGGAAATCGGGCGGGAGGTCGCGCCGCCCATCCGGAAAGCGGCCGCGATCGCCGTTTTCGAAAATCCCCTGGCCGGCCGGTATGAAGAAAACCTGGACGCGCTCATCGCCATCGGCGAAGAGGCCGGCGGGCTCCTGGGGCGCTTGGCCGTAGAGGCCCTGGGCGGAGACGCCTTTCACGGTTACGGCAAGGGGGCCGTCGTCGGGACCGGGGGCGAGCTCGAGCACGCCGCGGCCATCCTCCACCCCAAGCTGGGGAAACCCCTGCGGGAGGTCGTGGGCGGGGGGAAGGCCGTCATCCCTTCCTCGAAAAAGCGCGGCGCGGCGGGCGCGGCCATCGACGTCCCCCTGCACTACAAGGACGCCGTCTACGTCCGGTCCCACTATGACGCCATGACCGTCTCCGTCCCCGACGCGCCCTTCCCGGACGAAATCCTCTGCGCCATCATCGTCACCAACGGCGGCCGCCCCTTCCCGAGGGTCGGCGGGCTGAAGCTGGAAGAGGTCAAGGGGGAGGACGGCCTCCGCTGATCGGGGCGAAGCGTATCGGCCCGGCCTTCCGTATGGGCGACCACGGACGCGCTCCTCGGCGGGCCGGGAAGCAGGGGCGGGGCGAGAGTCGGTTGACTCCTGTATCCGCCCCTCAGGTCGAATCGCCGACGAACAGTCTAGGGGGGTTTGACCCGTTGGATCGCCCCTCTCCCTTGGCCTGCATTTTTCGCAAAACTTTTGTTTTCGGGGGGCGCGCCAGTGTAACGAGACTTGCGCAGCTCGACCTCATGTACGTCACGGCCGCGAAACCGGTGACAACCGCCCACGAGATGAGCGCGTTTCCGCCCCTTCCGGAGAAAGGCCGGTTCTGATCCCGCCGGCCGGTTTCCCCTTCAGGAGACGCGGCCTTGCGATTTCATTTTATCCGCGATCCATACCCGGAGGACCGACCGCCTCACCTTTCGTGTGGGAGTCATCGGGAGCTCCTCTACGATCTCCAGACGCTCCGGCCACTTGTTCTCGGCGATGCCGGCGCGCTCGACCGACGCCACAACCTCCTCCAACGTCGGGGCCTTTTCCGATGCGGCGACCACGAACAGACAGTTCCGCTCGCCCAGCCTGGGGTCGGGCATGCCGACCATCGCGGCCCTGGAGACCTTCGAGTGAGCGTTCAGGACCTCCTCCACGTCCGCCGGATTGAACTTGACCCCGCCCCGGTTGATGAGGTCGTTCAAGCGGCCGGTGAGCCGAAAGTTGCCGCCGGCGTCCTCGACGGCCAGGTCGCCCGTCCGATACCAGCCCTCCTTGGTGAAGCTCTCCGCCGTCGCCTCCGGATTCTTGTAATATCCGGCGAACAGGCTCGGTCCCCGGACGCAGATTTCCCCTTCGCGGCCCACAGGGACACCCCGCCCCTCCTCATCCAGGAGCGCAACCTCGACGCCGGGATTCGGTCGGCCGATGGTGTGGGCGTGGACCTCGGGGGGATCTTCCGGGCGGGTGTAGAGGCCGACCTGGGTCTCGGTTGTGCCCCACTCGAGGACGGGTGTGCAACCCATCCTGTCCCTGATCTGCTCAGCCACTTCCGGGGGGCACAGGCTTCCCGAGAGGACAATCTTCCCGAGCGACTCGATGTTCCTCTTCCGGAGGTCCGGACAACCCAGGATCGAGACCGCGTGGGCCGGGGTGCAAAAGATCATCGAGACCCCTTCCGACTCGACCCGTTCCAGGAACCCCTCCGGGGTGAACGCCGGAAATGCGGCCGTCGCCGCCCCGCAGCTCATGGCCATCATGTGCGAACAGACACCGAACGAGTGGCTGAGCGGAGAGAGGGAGAGACAGACCGCATCGGACTTCAGCCCGAGCTCCCGGGCCGCGTGGGCGGAGTTCGACAAGCTCATGTTCGCGGTATAGAGAACGGCCTTCGGTCCCGCCGTGGTCCCGGAGGTGAAGAGCAACATGAACGGGTCATCCGGATCGGGGTCGAACTCCGTCCCGCCTCCGCCGGCAGCCAACTCGGTGTAAGGAACGCTTCCGGGCCTTTCCGCCCCGACGGCGATCACGTGCTCCAGGGAGGGGAGCTTCGGCCTGATCCCTTCGATCATCCGCAGACGGGACTCATCGTCCCCCCGGACCGGCGCCGCCATCGCCCGGGCGCCGGAGAAGCCCAGCATGGAGGCCAGCTCGGCCTCGCGGTAGGGCATGTGCAGCGGCATGAACACCGCGCCGACCTTGATCGCCGCGTAAAGCAGGACGAGCCATTCCGCGCGGTTGGGCAACTGGGCGCCCAGGACGTCTCCCGGAACGAGACCCAGGTCCGAAAGCCCGCCGGCGACCCGATCGGACTCGGCCTCCAGCTCGGAAAACGTCAGGCGTCGATCGGGGTCCGAGACGGCCGTCGCCTCCGGACGCTCCGCCGCCCACTTGCCCAGCCAGTCCACGAGTGTGAGGTCGAGCCAATCCCCGCTTCGCCGGTAGGCGGCCGCCTTGTCCGGTGAGAAGACTTCACTTTCCAACGGACATGGGTGCCGCTTCCTAGCGCGAACCGTCATCGCTTCCCTCCAGGACTTTCAAGTCGTCATCCACGACCTTGCGGCAATCCTCCCGGCGATTGGTCGAGCAGCACAGCCACTCCACCTTCGGTTTCGGCTTTTCGCCGTAGGGGATGCACTGGGCCGGACAGTTGACCGCGCACTTGTTGCAGAGTCGCAGTATTCCTGAACGCCGATCCTGACCGGCGGGTCCACCGCCAGGGGGAGGTCCGTCGTCACGGTGGAGAGCCGGCGCCTGGGCCCGAACTTCTGCGTGATGAGGGAATTGTTGCGGCCCAGCTCTCCCAGACCCGCCTTGACGGCGATGGGGATTTGCAGGACCTCCTCGGACATTAGTGTGTGGCGGACGCCTTTGGCGGCCAAGTGGCACGGCAACCCTGCTACGCCTCTTCAGGTTGGGCGGGGGGACTTCCTCGCCGGGACCCCGGACGCCTGCGTTGTGGGTGGCGAAGGGCTTTCAGGACCTTCTCGGGCGTAAGGGGGAG
>JASLXW010000413.1 GCA_030740135.1 Nitrospinota bacterium | reverse complement strand
TCGCTCGTCGGTTTGTACTTACTTGTGCTGACGTATGTGGTCATATCGATCCCATTTGTTTTTCGGGAATATTTGTTTGTCTGGCGCTGACCCGGTTCCCCGGGCAGGTGAACCGATTGTACGCCGCCGACCTGATAGGCGCGGCGATAGGGTGCATCGTCCTGATCTATGCGCTCCGGATTACGGATGGCCCCACCGCGGTCACGATCGTGGCGTTCCTGGCCGGCATGGCTTCGCTCTTCGTCGGCAGCGCGAAGAGCTACAGGCGCGTGTTGCGGTTTACGTACGTCTTGACCGCGCTGCTTCTGTTTTTCGCGGTTGGTCACACCATTCTTGTTCAGCGCCAGTTTCCAATATTACGCATGATCTGGGTGAAAGGAAAACTGGAAACCCGTCCTCTTCATGAGAAATGGAATTCCTTCTCCAGGATTCGGGTGGCCGGCGACCCGAACCAACCCGGGAAGCCTTTCGGCCGAAAGGCCAGACAGCTCAAGCTGACTGTCGATGGACACGCAAAGACCGTCATGACGGATTTCAAAGGTGATTTCAAGGACATCCAACATTTCAAATACGACATAACGAATTTAGCGCACTACCTCTCGGCGCGACTCGAAAGTGCTGATTGTAGGATCGGGGGGAGGGCGGGACATCCTCTCCGCCTTGCTCTTCGATCAGAAGTCCGTGATCGCGGTGGAGATCAACGATGCGACCGTAGAGATGGTGAAAGAAAGGTTCTCCGAGTTCACCGGTCACTTGGATCGGGATCCGCGTGTTTCTTTTTTCAACGATGAAGCGCGGAGCTACATCGCCAGACAGAAAAACCAATTTGACATCCTTCAGATGTCCCTCATCGATACGCGCGCGGCGACATCCGCCGGCGCCTTTGTGCTTTCCGAGCATTCGCTTTACACGGTGGAGGCCTGGGAGCTCTTTCTCCGACGGTTGAATCCGAAGGGAATATTAACCGTTTCTCGATGGTATTTTGGAGGCAGACCCGGGGAAATGTATAGGCTGACGGCTTTGGCCGGCACCGCGTTGATGCGTCGGGGGATACGGAATCCGCAAAATCACATTGCGATTGCGAGGGTGAAATTGCACCCGGAGCCTGGGAACGTCCCTTTGGGCATCGCCACCATACTCGTTTCTCAAGGCCCGTTTTCCGCCCGGGACGTGGCCACGTTGGAGCAAGTGGCAAAGAAGATGAAGTGTGATATTGTTTTGAGTCCGAATTTTGCGTGGGATTCGACCTTTAAAATCCTTTCGTCCGGGAAAGACCTTGATGCGTTTACTTCTAAGTTTCCCATTCGGATTGATCCACCCACTGATGACAGCCCTTTCTTTCTATTCATGGCGCGGCTCCTGGATTTCTTTCGTCCGGGCCAATGGAAAAAAGAGGCGACATTCTTCAACATGAAACCAGTCTTTATTCTCGGCGGGTTGCTGGTGACCGTCGTCGGTCTCACTCTGCTCTGTATTATTTTACCGCTTGTTCTCACAACGAAGAGCCAGGTCCCGAAAACAACGGCGCCTCTTTTTATCTACTTTTTCGGCATTGGGTTTGGATTCATGCGGATTGAGATTTCGCAAATGCAGCGGCTGATTGTGTTCTTGGGCCATCCTGTCTACGGCCTCTCGGTTGTCCTGTTTTCTTTGCTCTTATCCAGCGGTCTTGGGAGTTATTGGAGTCAGAGAATCCGTGATGAGCGTTGGGCGAGCCAAGCGGTGGGATGTCTGTTCCTGCTGCTTTGTGCGTTGGCGGCGTTCGGTGTCCTGACGCCGCACGCCATCGGCAGGTTTGCCGGGTCGGTGACGGCCGTGCGCATTGCGGTGGCGACGGGGATTCTTTTCCCGATTGGGGTGTTTATGGGGACAGCCTTTCCGCTGGGCATGAGGGCGGCAGCCGCGAGATCGCCCTCCTTAACGCCTTGGTTGTGGGGAATCAACGGCGCCACATCGGTCTGTGCTTCGGTGGTGGCCGTGATCATCTCTTTGGGGGCTGGAATATCTGCGTCGTTCTGGGCCGGGTGGGTGTGTTACCTTCTCGCGTTCTTGGCGGCCATTTGGATGGGACGATGGATGACAAGAGGTTCGGTGATGGAAATGGAGGGCGCATGAGCTCTCCGCTGTCTCTGGGTTCTCGGCCCTAGACCCCGCCGTTCAGGAGGGCGCCCGGCCTTAGGGTCTCCCGGGTGTCATCTTCTCACCCGGCGCATCGCTTCGCCTCGATGTCGAATTCTATCCCGGGAAAAAATCCATGCGGAAAGACACGGAAAAGCCATGATCCGTCGCCTGATTGCCGCTGTCGGCGTTGTCCTTCCGCTTGGCCTTCTCGCCATGAGCCCGCCCCAGGGGTTGGGCTCCGAAGGCCTCAAGGCCCTGGCCCTGGCGGTTTTCGCCATCTCGTTCTTTGTGGCGGAGACGATTCCCCTTGCGTGGACAGGGCTCATCCTCCTTCTCTTGTTTGTCTTGTTGGGGGTGGTCCCGTCCTCTGTGGCGTTTTCCGGGTTCACCTCTCCCGCATTCTGGCTGGTGTTCGCCTCTTTTCTCATGGGCGGAGGGATGCTTCGGACCGGGTTGGCGCGCCGGATGGCGTTCGCGTTCATCCGGGTGTTGGGAAACCGGTACGGCCGAGTCGTGATGGGATTCTGCGCCCTCGGCTTCCTGTTGTCGTTCGGGGTCCCTTCGGGCAACGCGCGGGTGGCGCTGCTCATCCCCATCGCCTTGGAGATTGCGGCCGCGTTCGGCTTGCCCCTCAAGTCCCGCGGTTGTGCCGGCCTGGCCCTGGCGGTTGCCATGTCGGCTTTCTTCCCGGGGTTCGCCTTGCTCACCTCGAATGTCCCCAACCTCGTACACGCGGGGGTGATTGAATCGGTCGGCGGTCCGACCATCTCCTACGGCCTGTGGGCGGCGCTCCACCTGCCGGTGCTGGGGGTGGTGCGTGTGGCGATGATCTACGTTGTTATCCGGCTATTCCTCTGGCCGAAGGAGGTTCCGGTTCTCAAGGGAGAATCTCCGGGCGCCGGAGACGCCGGGCCCCTGAGTCGGGACGAGTGGAAGATGATTGCCCTGGTCGGCATCGCCGTCGGCCTGTGGATGACGGATTTCATTCATGGCGTAAAACCCGTCTGGGTGGGGCTCGGAGTTGCGATGGCGACCCTGCTTCCGGGCGTGGGCGTCCTGGAGAAAAAGGATGTGGTCCGGTGTGTCAACCTCCCGCTGCTCGTTTATCTCGCGAGCATCCTGGCGCTGGGGAGGGTCCTCGCGGCGACCGGCGTCAGCCGGTGGGTGGGGGAGTTCATCATCCGGGTCACCCCTTTGGCGGAGATGGGGAGCAACGAGCAGGTCGCCGTGGTGGCCTTGATCACATTGTCCCTGGCGATCCTGACGACCCAGCCGGCCATCCCCGCGGTTTTGACGCCCATCATCGTCGCGTATTCGATGGATCATGGCCTCGACGTCACCCGTCTCGTCATGGCCCAGGTCCTCGGCATCGGCATCTGCTTCTTTCCGTACCAGACGCCGCCGATGGTCAACGCCCAGGGATATGGGGCCTTTACGGGGCGACAGGTTCTGCGCGTGTTGATCCCCTTCGCCGTCCTGAGCGTGATCGGGGTGATCCCGCTGACCATCCTTTACTGGAGGTGGATTGAGTTTCTGCCCTGAAGGGGACGGCCGCGTTCATCCCCGGTCGGCGGAGCCTCGGATCGGGAACCGTGCTACAATAACAGGTTGCGGAAAAACTCCGATGAGTTGGTGTTTTGGCCAAGATTTGGATCTTGCGCGCTGTCATTCCGAACGAGGT
>JASLXW010000412.1 GCA_030740135.1 Nitrospinota bacterium | reverse complement strand
TGGGTCTCGTCCTTCACCTTCGACCCCATGCACCAGTTCTTCATGGACAGGGCGATGCCGACGCCCGTCCGGCAGTCCCTTCGCCGCCCGGGGGGCAGGTCCGGCTGCTCGGCCCGGATCCGCTCGCGCTCCGCGTAGAGCGGATGTGCGCGGGCCGTCTCGAGGAGCTCGGCGACCGGGGCGGAGATCTCCAACACCTTGTTCCCCACCATCGGTCGCCCTTGGGCGACGCGGTTTTTCAGCCGGAACGCGATGGGGTCCATCCCCGCGCGCTCGGCCAGGATGTCCATGAAGACCTCGACGGCGAACGCCGGCTGGGAGGAGCCGAAGCCTCGAAACGCCCCGCCGAATGACCCGTGGGTGAAAACGGTCGCGGCGTCGAGGCGCGCGTCGGGGACCGAATAAGCCCCGCACGCGTGCGTCAGGGCGACATTCGTGATGACGTGCCCATAGGAGAGGTAAGGGCCGGTGTCGTTTTCGATCCTCACCGACAAGGCCGTCAGCGCGCCGTCCGACCGCACGCCCGCCTTGTACCGGAAACGCATCGGGTGCCGCTTGGTCCCCGCCACGATGGACTCTTCCCGGCCAAGGACGATCTTGGCGGGCCGGCCCGTCAAGAGGGTCACGAGGGCGGGGTAGACCTGAACGGTGAGCTCCTCTTTGCCGCCGAAGGCCCCTCCGTTGGAGGGGTTGATGGCCCGGACGGCGTCTTCCTCGAGTCCCAGGGCCCGGGCGACCTGCGTCCGGTCGAACTGGGGGAACTGGCCGGTCGCGACGACCGTCAGCCGACCCGTTTCATCCCGGAAAGACAAGGCCGCCTCGGTCTCCAGGTAGACGTGGGTCTGGCTTTGGGTGCGGAAACCTTCCTCGACCACCCAGTCCGCCCGGCCGAATCCCGCCTCGATGTCTCCCCAGGACACGTGAATCTCCTTGAAGACGTTCCCGTCCCCATGGATGGGGGCGGCGCCGGGAGACAAAGCCGCCTCGATGTCCGGCAGCGGGGGCAGGTCTTCGTATTCCACGGCGATCCGGTCCAGGGCGAGCGCGGCCGCCTCGGGCGTCTCGGCGGCGACCAGGGCGACGGCGTCCCCTTCATATCGCACGACGTCTCCGCAAAGGACCGGCCGGTCCGCCGCCACGGCGCCGCACAGGTTCCGGCCCGGGACGTCACGGGCCGTGAGGACCGCCGCGACCCCCGGCAGGCGGCAGGCCCCGTCGGCATCGACGCTCAGGATCCGGGCGTGCGCCCGCCCGGCGCGCAGGACGCGCACCCAGAGCATCCCGTCCCGAACGAGGTCGGACGGATACAGGAGGGCGCCCATCGCCTTCTCCCGGGCGTCCACCCGGGGGACCCGTCTTCCCACGTGCCGCCCTTTTTCAGTGGCGTCCAAGCGTCGCGCTCCCATTTTTCGGTTTTCAGGACGCGCCGATTATACCCCACAAGTGCGCCGAGGCCGGTTGGGTTCCGGGGGTTCAACCTGCGAATGCCGGGATTTCGGGCGGACATTAAAAATGCGGGCGGCCCAGAGGGCCGCCCGCATTCATCTAACGAAACATATCAATAGAGAAACCCGCGCGGACAACGTGCCAAGTTCGTCCCGACGCGGGAATCGTCCCCGAGGAAACCCCTCCGTTCTTATCGCCGCCCGAAGATCCGCAGCAGCATGAGGAACAGGTTGATGAAGTCCAGGTAGAGCCTCAGCGCTCCGAGGATCGAGGCTTTCGCCGCGGTGGCCTCATTGCCGAATCCCTGCGCGCCGAGGAGCGTGAGCTTTTGCGTGTCGTAGGCCGTCAGGCCGACGAACACCAGCACGCCGATGTAGCTGATGGCCCAATGCAACGCCGAGCTTTGCAGGAACATGTTGACGACGGAGGCGATGATGATGCCGATGAGGCCCATGAAGAAGAAGCTTCCCCAGGAGGCCAGGCTCCGCTTCGTCGTATACGCCCAAAGACTGGTCACCGCGAACGTCCCCGCCGTGATGAAGAAAACCCCCGTGATGGAGCCGGCCGTATAGACCAGGAAGATGGACGAAAGCGTCAGCCCGTTGAGCAGGGCGTAAACCAGGAACGTCACCGTCGCCCCCTGGACGCTCATCTTCTCCACGCGGGCGCTCAAGGTGAAAACCAGGCCCAGCGTCACGATGATCAGCCCGAAAAACACGAGCTGGCTGCCGAAGATGAAGCGTTGCAATCCGGGCGAAACCACCACGGCCCAGGCCGCGCACCCCGTTACGGCGAGACCGACCGTCATCCACCAGTAAACCTGCCGCAGGAAGGTCGCCGCCCGTTCCTGGGCCAACGACCGCGCATGGGTCTCCGACAGGTTCCCCAACCCTTCTCGAGCCATCCTCGTTCACTCCTCTCTATCGTCCAAGACGCCTGAAATTCGATCCCGACGGGAAAATCCGGCTCCCGCCCCTCACCCCCCCTCCGGGCCGCCGTTCACAGGATTCCGGCGCGAAGGGAGCGCCGATTCACCGATTTCCACACAATATAATCCGTCCGCCGCTCTCTGTCCCGTTAGAATTGACTCATCGAAACCGCGGCCATGCTTGGCTTTCCCGCCATGGAAAGGGCCGGTCCCGGTGCGCGCGGGTTCGGCGAAACGAAGGCAAGAAGCGCTTTGCGGAGAGCCGATAAACCATCAGGAAGAAGTAGCATGCCATAAGGGTTCGCGTATAAAATAGAATAAGCTGATTGGCCCGTTCGATACCTTCCGGTCATCCCGCCGGTTTCCATTCCGATCCGGAGAGGCGCACCCCTTTTCCTTGGTCCTCGGGCTCCGGAGGCAGGGATCCTGATGAATCCTCCGTCGCGGCGCAAAACATGACGCTTCGTCAGAAAACGCTCCTCATCATCGGGGCCGTGCTCGTCGTCCTCATCGGCGCGCTGTACGGCCTATCCCGCTTCGTCCTGGTCAGCCACTTCGAGGACCTGGAGGCCCAGAACGCGCGGCGGAGCGCCGGACAGGTCCTCAGCGCCCTGGACTCGGCGGCGTCCCTGATGGGTTCCCGCGACGATATGTACGCGTTCGCCCGCGACGGCAACGCGGATTACATCCAGCGGCGCCTGTCGGACGCCGCGTTCAGCGAGCTCAAACTCAACCTTCTGCTCGTAATCGACCAAACCGGCCGGCTGGTCTGGGCCGAAGGCTTCGATCTGAAAAAAAGGAGCAGGCTGCCCGTCCCCAAGAGCATCCTGGAAGAGCACCTCTCAAAGAAGCTCCTCTGGCGCCATACGGCCTCCAAAAGCAGTCTCCAGGGGGTTCTTTCCCTTTCCGAGGGACAGGTTCTGCTCGTGGCCTCCCGTCCCATTCTGACCGGCAAGGGCGATGGACCCATCCGGGGGGCCGTGGTGATGGGCCGCATTCTGGACCCGACAGAGGTCCGGAAGATCGCCCGGCGAACCGATGTCGCCCTCACGACACACCGCTTCGACGATCCGGAACTGCCCGCGGCCTTCAAGGCGGCGCTTCCCTCGCTGGCCGATGGGAAACGCATCGGAGTTCAACCCCCGGACAACCGCTCGGTCTCGGGATTCGCGCTTCTGCAAGACATCTACGGCAAGCCCGCGTTGGTCCTGCGGGCGAATCCGCCCAGGCACATTTACGACCAGGGCCGCCGCAACACGTCGCACTTTCTGTGAGCCCTTGTCGGGGTCGGCGTCCTGTTCGGCGGCCTGACGATCGTCCTTCTCGAAAGGTCCGTCCTGCGGCCGGTCGCCGGACTCACAAAGTGCCCTTCCCCCTAAAGTTGTACCACTTTTTGAGTTAGTCTCTTCTCCTCGATGTCCGAAATTTCAGGGTTGCCC
>JASLXW010000411.1 GCA_030740135.1 Nitrospinota bacterium | reverse complement strand
GAGCAGATCTATAATCATATTCGACCTCACCAGAACCTGGACTACCTGACGCCCGCCCAGGACCTGGAAACATTCAATAAAACGGCCCCCGTGTCTCTCATATGTCTTGAACCCATACAGGTCTTGACAGGGGGCCTCCCGGCTGGTATGTTCGAAAAGCGAACACGGTCCGGCGCCGGAAGGGGGCAGGTGGAGATGAGCGAAGAGGAAGTCCCCGATTCTGCCTTGGTAGAGGATTCAGGAGAAACCCGCCAAGTGGCGGCGATGGAAGACTTCCAGCACATGGAATCGAAGTCGCTCCGCGATCTCCAGATTTTGTCCGAGATCGAGCGGACGGAGTCCGTCACGCAGCGGTCCCTGTCGACAAAGCTGGGAATCGCCTTGGGCCTCACCAATCTCTACGTCAAGCGGCTGGCGAAGAAGGGCTACATCAAGCTGACCACGATTCCCCGGAACCGGGTGAAGTATCTGCTGACCCCCCGGGGGATTGCCGAAAAGACGCGCCTCACCTATGAGTACATGTCTTATTCCTTGAGTCTTTATCGGGGCGCGCGGGAATCGGTGCAGAAATCGCTGGGGATTCTGATCCGGGACGGCCATCGGCGCATCGCGTTTTATGGAATTGGCGAGGCGGCGGAGGTGGCTTACCTGTGTTTGAAGGAAATCGGGGTGGAGCCCAGCGCTGTGTTCGGCGAGAATGCCGGCGGAGATTTTCTGGGAATGGCCCTTCGGTCTCCCGAGGACTTGGTCCCGGACGAATTCGATCGAATCCTGGTCACCGCGCTCGGCAGCCGGGAGGCGACCCGCTCTTTGATGGCGGACCTGGAATCGCGGGGCGTCCCGAAAGAGAAAGTTGTGAGCCTGCGGTTGTGACTGTGCGCACGGCCCCCAAGGGCGGGAGGAAGCCGCCCGCGGCCTGTTGCGGCGGGCGTGAAACCGGCGGGGTTCATAAAGTCCGAGAGCCTTTCATTCGGTGAGGACCGGCCGCCGCGAATTCGTGGCGACGGAATGTGGTGTTCCCCCGAGAGACGGGCGGGACATCAAGAATCGGGTCAAAGTCGGGAACTTATGGGTGAGCGGGCCTGTAAGTGAAAGGGCGGAGCGTTGTCCAGTGGAGTGTGAGGGAGATGAAAAACGGAGTGAACGGGATTAACTTATCCGGAGCGGACCGCGATTTGGGGATGGGCGCCCTTGGGGGGAAGGTCGAAGGACTTTCGTCCTGGTACGCCCTTCGGACGCGATCGCGGCAGGAGAAGATGACCTCGAAGTTTCTCAAGAAAACGGGCATCGAGGTGTTTCTGCCCACGATTTCACGGGTTCGGCAGTGGAAAGACCGGAGGATGCGGATCCTGTTTCCCCTGTTTCCTGGCTACTGTTTTGTCCGGTGTGACATGATGAGGTTCCGGCAGGTGAGGATGGCGCCCGGGGCGGTCGAGCTGGTCGGCAACGCCGGAAAGCCGGTGCCCATTCCGGAAGAAGAGATCGATGCGGTTCAGCGCCTCGTCTATTGCACGCTTCCCTATGACCCTCATCCATCTCTGGAGCCGGGCACGAAGGTGCGGGTGATCCGGGGACCGCTGACGGACGTCGAAGGCGTTCTGCTCAGAAAGGCGCCCCGGATGAAGGTTCTTATTTCCATCAACCTGCTCCACCAGGGCGCAACGGTCACCCTCGAGTCCGAAGATGTCGTAGCGGTCTGAGGATTTTCCTTTCAGCGAGGTTCTGGGTCCGGAACCTCGATGCCGGGCTCCGGAAATCCGCAGGGCTGAAAATTCGGTCAGTTTGCACTCCATTTGACGAAGGGGGGATATCGGGGTAATGGCATCGTCCGATACTCTCGCGAAGACGGTTTCGAAAGATGACATCATCTGCTACTGCTTTTCGGTGACCTATGAGGAGGCCGAGAAACTCTTCGAAGAAAATAAAATTGTATCTTTTGATCGGGTTCCGGCCAAGACGAAGATGTGCGGCGCGGACGGATGCAGGGCCTGTGAGCTCAACATCAAGGAGTATTTCTTCCCGGAAGAGCTGGGTGGGAGTGTAAATCGATCCTTGCGACCTGCGGCCGTACGTCCGACGCTCGATGTCCGGTCGAAGCTCTCGGATGCAAAGACGGCGATATACCGGTGGATAGACTCCCATGCCCCCGCAAAACGGGTTCTCGTCCATGTGGGTTTTCCGGTTCTGATGTCGAATCGGATCCGCACGCATTACCGGTTTATGAACCTGCCGTATCCCGAAGGGGATCTTCCGATAGGCGACCAGGAACTGCGATTTTCCTTCTACGACGCGTCGGGAAAATTGCAATCGAACCACCGGGCCACCCTGGGTTGCGGTGCGGTCGAGTCGTATGACGTCGCCGAGCTTTCGCACTTTGACGCATCCTCTCTGGATCTCCAGGTGGGATACTGTTGGATAACTTTGGTTCCGAAGTCCCCTTCTTATTATGGTACGTTGAGGGGGTACGTCGAATTCAAGACCCCGAACCACACCGCCTCCGTGCATGAGCACGACTTTCGTTTGAGATCGATGCGGTTTTTCGTTTATCGGTCCAAAGGGCCGAAGGGCCGTTATTTGATGCTCCTTCACAACACCACCGAGAAACCCGCAAAGCTCAAGGCGGATCTGAGCGATCAAATGGGAGACGTTCTTGTGACGAGCCGTTTTGAGCTTCCGGGCCTGGGATCGGGGTTTTACACCTTGGAAGATTTCTTTCCGGCCTTATCCGCGGTTGATATATCCAAGGGCCGCATCATTGGGGTGACGTCAACCCAGCCGGTCGCGCCGACTTTTCTCTTCTGGGATTCGAATTCGGGCCTGATTACGGTCCAACACCATTAGCCGAGCCTTGGAGAATGGAAGATAGGGGGGGGGGGGGGGGGACCGTGCGGACATCCATTCCTCAAATCTTATGGTGCCCGGATTTGAGAAGGTATGACGTTGAAATTCACATGTCATACGATACCCTCTTTCTGGGCGACCCGAGGCCTCCGTTCACACGGACCGAGGGTGAATACCCGATTCAAATGGACTTCATGCTTTATGTGGACGGCGTTGCGCACTCCCGGACCGTGGAAGACCGGTTGGTGGTCCGGAAGAATGGGGCCGGAGGGATTCAGAGCATTTCGATCCCTTTCAACCGGCTGTTTGAAGGCGCCGACTTCTCCCGGGGTCGTCCGGAGAGTGAGGAGAACGGCTATGTGCACTGCGTCCTGAGGGGAAGAAAGAAGATTTTGACCGTCCCCCGCTTCCAGCGTTTTGGCTGCACGCGCAAAAAGAGAACTGTTTATTTATATGCCCTGCCTCCCTCATGTACGGCAACCCGCAGGCCTCCCCCTATGGCCTGCGCTCCAGGTTTTGTGAGCAGTTTCCGGCGATTGTTTACGAGCCGGACGAGGACGTAACCACTGCGTTGGTCCTGGTCAATCCACAAAATCGGGAAACGAGGAACGCTGTCCGCGTTTTCCCCCCGGAGTCGAACGGGGAAAGTTCCGAATTGAAGCTGAAGCTTCCGCCTCATACGGCAAAATTGCTTCCTCTGCACGAGTGTTTCGCGCTGGAGCGGAGGAGGAGGAATCCAGGGATCCTCGTTCTCTCGGACCACAAACAGGTTATCTTCAGCGTGCACATGGATCTGGCGGGAGAGAGCGTTTTTTCCGTGGACCATACCGATCCTTGGCGAACGCGCCGCTATTCCACCGTTCCGGCTTCTCAATATTGGCGGCGGAAGATGGCAAGAGGATTGAGTAAGATTGGATTGTTCAACTATCACGGAAGATAAGGGAATGAGGAAACGGCAGACAGACACGTGCAAACGGCTC
>JASLXW010000410.1 GCA_030740135.1 Nitrospinota bacterium | reverse complement strand
CTGTATCCCGTCCGCGAAGGGGGAAAGGTTTTCAAGGGATAACCGGTGCGGCTTCAAGAATCGCCGCGGTTTCCCCTCTTTCCCGCTCCAGGCCGGGGGCGGGTGGGTGGACCCCCGGGTCGCCCTCCGGCGCGCCTTTCGAGGGCGGCCGAAAGAGCCGCCCGCCGTCTCATCCCCCGTTATTCAGCCCGAGGAGAGTTCATTGACCGGCGTTCAATACATCGGGGCGGACGTTCCGAGAGAGGACGGGAGAGAGAAGAGCACCGGCGCGGCCCGGTACGCCACCGATTTCTATCCCGAGGACGCCCTTCAGGTGCGGATCGTGCGGAGCCGTAGACCGCACGCCCGCGTCCGCTCCATCCGGACCGAGAACGCCCGGCGCGTCGCCGGCGTCGAGACCATCGTCACGGGGCGGGATTATCCGGACTTTTATTGGGGCGTCTTCATCCGGGACCAGACCCTCTTCGCCGTGGACAAGGTGCGTTACGTGGGCCAGCCCGTCGCGGCGTTGGCGGGAGGGGACGGCGACGCCCTGGCCGAGGCCGGGGACCTTATCGAAATCGAGTATGAGGACCTCCCGGCCGTTTTCGACCCGCTGGACGCCCTGTCCGCCGGGGCCCCCATCCTTCATGAAGACCTCGGGACCTATGAGCGGGTTCCCGGGATTGTCTTCCCCTCGCCGGGCACGAACGTGTGCAACCACTTCAAGCTCAGAAAGGGAAACGTCGAGAAGGGATTCGACCGCGCCGATTTCGTCTTCGAGGACGCCTACCGGATCCCCATGGTGCAGCACTGCCCGATGGAGCCGCACGCCTGCGTCGCCCTGTTCGAGACGAGCGGAAAGCTGACCCTCCACGCCTCGACGCAAGGTCCGCACCTGGTGCGAAAGCAGGTGGCCGAGGCCCTGCGCCTCGATCCGTCGCAGGTCCGGGTCGTGGCGCCTTGCTGCGGGGGCGGATTCGGCGGAAAAATCAGCGCCGTCGCGGAGGTCCTGAGCGCCTCGGTCGCCCTCAAGCTCCCGGGCCGGCCGGTGCGGTTGATCTTCGACCGGGAGGAGGAGTTCGGAAGCTCCTTCGTCCGGCAGGAGTTCTACGCGGAATATAAAACGGGCGTGATGAAGGACGGCGCCATCGTGGCCCGCCGGGCGAAGCTGATCTGGGACGCCGGGGCGTATGGCGATTATGAGGCGTCCGTCGCCCGGACGGCGGGCGCCAACGCCGCCGGCCCGTACCGCATCCCCAACGTCCGGGTCGATTCATACTGCGTTTACACCAACAAGCCCGTCGCGGGGGCGTTCCGGGGGTTCGGTGTCTCGGAGGTCTGCTTCGCCTACGAGCAGCAGCTCGATCGGATCGCCGCGGCGCTGGGGATGGACCCCCTGGAGATCCGGATGAAGAACGCTGTGCGCGAGGGCGACGAGCATGCCACGGGACAGGTCCTGAAGGGTGTGGGTCTCGAGGAATGTCTCCGGAAGGTGAGCCGGGCGCTGGAAGCGATCGGCGACGCCCCGGGCGGCTCGAACGGGACGAAACGGCGCGGACGCGGTATCGCCTGCATGACCAAGTCCACGGTGGCCGGGGTTCAGGCGGATGCGGAGATCGTGGTCCGCGAGGACGGCTCGGTCCTGCTCAAGACGAGCGCCATGGAGCACGGACAGGGCGCCCACACCGTCTTGAGGCAGATTGCCGCGGCGGAGCTGGGATGCGACGTGGCCGACGTGGTGGTGGACGCCGTGGATACGGACTCGAGCCCGTATACGTCTCAGACCTCGGCGAGCAAGACGACCTTTTTCGACGGCAACGCGGTCCGGATGGCGGCCGCGGAGGCCAGGCGTCTGCTTCTGCGGAGGGCCTCGCGGGCGCTCGAAGCGGACCCGGAAGACCTGTCCGTCGAGGGCGGGCGCGTTTATGCCCGGGGAGCGCCCGGGCGGAGTCTCTCCATCCCGGATCTGACGGGCGGCGAAGGACCGATCGTCGCCCGGGAGAGTTTCAAACTGGAGGACGCCACCGGCATCGATCCCGAGACCGGGCAGGGGAAGCGGCCGGCGGCCTTTCAGATGTACGCGGCGCAGGGGGCCGAAATCGAGGTGGACCTCGAGACGGGCCGGATCGAAGTGCTGAGACTGGTGGCGGCGCACGACGTGGGACGGGTGATCCACCCGAAGGGCTGCGAAGGCCAGATCGAGGGCGCCCTGATCCAGGGCGTGGGGACGGCGCTGTTCGAGGAGCTGCGGTGCGAGGACGGCGCGCCCGTCAACGGGAACCTGGTCGAGTACAAGATCCCGTGCGCCCTCGACGCCCCCCGGATGGGAGTGATCCTCGTCGAAGCCGCGATCCCCGACGGCCCCTGGGGAGCGAAGGGCGTCGGCGAGCCGGGTCTCGTGCCGACCGCGGCCGCCATCGGCAACGCCTGCTTCGCGGCGACCGGAAGGCAGATCAAGGCCCTGCCGTTCATCCCGGAGAAGGTCCTGGCGGCGTTGAGCGCGGACGGTTGAGGCGAAGAGGGCCGCCCCGCTCCTCTTGGAATGAGCTATGATCGGCGACAGTCAACCTTGACAGTGTTTTGGATGAAGGAGGTGACGTTCCCTAGCGGGTCCCGAATCATCGGGACTGGTACGGCATCACACGATGATCATCCTCGGGAGGCAAGATGAAGACAGACCGGAAGTTGTTGGAAAAGGTGTGGTCGAAGGTCGATCAGAAGGAGCTGGTTTCGCTGGCGATGGAGCTTGTCAGCACCCCGAGCACAACGGGGAGCGAAGAGGCCGCCGCCCGGCTTTTGGTGGACTGGCTGAACGAGCGTGACATCCCCGCTTTCTACCAGGAGGTCGAGCCGGGCCGCGGGAACATGGTCGGCCGCCTCAAGGGCGCCGGCGACGGACCCACGCTGATGTTCAACGGCCACCTGGACACGGCCCTTTCGAGCGATCCGCAGGACGCCCTGTTCGCGGGCCGCATCAAGCCCGAATGGACGGCCCATGCGCGCAAGGTCAAAAACCTCATCTGCGGCAGCGGGATCGTCAACGACAAGGGACCGCTCTGCTGCTCCCTGATGGCCGCCTACGCCCTCAAGAAGGCGGGGGTCAAGCTGAAGGGCGACATCGTTTTGACGGGGGTTTGCAGCGAAATCGGCCGGGCGCCCGTGGACCAGTACCAGGGCGCGCCCTACCGGGGCAAGGGCATCGGGATGCGTTACATGCTGACCCACGGCGTCGTGGCCGACTACGCCATCGTCGTCGAGCCTTCTCGCCTCGGGATCACCTGGGCGCAGGCGGGGGCGGTGTTCATCAAGATCACCGTCTGGGGCGAGCCGATGTATGCGCCCTTCGTCCAGCACCCCAAAGACCTGTCGAAGAGCAAGAACGCCGTCGTCAAGATGAGCACGCTGATCGAGCCGCTCGAAGCGTGGGCGCGCCGGTACGAGAAGGAGCACACCTACAAGTTCGGCGCGGGCAAGCTCGTGCCCAAGGTCAACATCGGCTCCATCATGGGAGGCGCGCCGTTCAAGCCCAACTTCTCGCCCGCCGTCTGCAACCTGTACGTCGAGGCCTTCACCAAGCCGGGGACGCGGCCCATCGATGTCCTCCGCGAAGTGGAAGAGGTCCTTCAGGCCACGGGCGTGGAAGCCGACTCGGAGCTTTATCTCTCGGTGCATGGGTACGAGTCGAAAGGGGCCGAGCCGCTGGTGGCCGCCATGCGGGGGGCCTACCGGGCGGTGCGGAACCGAGCGCCCAAGCCGATGCAGACGGAGCTGAACAGCACGTACGCCGACCTCACCATTCTGGTGGAGATGGGGATTCCGGCCATCAAGTGCGGACCCGCGCCGG
>JASLXW010000040.1 GCA_030740135.1 Nitrospinota bacterium | reverse complement strand
AAAGACGAGGGAATCGACATCACCATCCGGCGGGGATACGGATCGAGCGATACGACGAAGCGGGTGGGCTCCAAGGAGTGCCCCTACGGGATGGCCGCCATGGGTCCCCAGGTGATTGGGAAGAACAAAGGATTCAAGATCAAGACGGTCGGAATCCTGGAGCACAAGTTCCAGGAAATCATTTACTACTTCAGCGATGCCGGCATCAACACCCCAAAGGACCTGGAAGGCAAGCGCGTCACCCCCGGCCCCAAGGCGTCCTCCGACTACGCGATGTTCCCGGTGTTCGCCGCGCCGAACGGGATCGATATGTCGAAGATCAACTGGATCTTCATGGCGCCCGGGTCCCAACCCGCCAGCTTGGGCGCCGGCAGGGTGGACGCCGTCATCAGCTATGACACCCAGAAGCCCCGGTACATCAAAGTCGCCAAGCAGGCGGGCAAAACGCTGAAATGGATACTCTATGCCGATCGGGGGCTCGACCTCTATTCCGCGGGCGTCCTGACCCACACGGACAACCTCAAGGGGCCCGGCGCCAAGACGACGCGCGGGATGGTCAAGGCCATCTACCGGGGGATCGCCTACACCCTGGCCAATCCAGAGGAAGGCGTGAAGGCCTTCACAACGAGCTTCCCGGAGCAGTCCACCAAGAGCGTCACCGACATCTTGAAGATCTGGGTGGATCACCTGTACGACGGTCTCTCCGAAAAACAGGGACTCGGCCACACCGATCTGAAAAAGATGAGGACGACCATCAAGGTCACCCTGGATGCCCAGAAGATGCCCATCAAGATCAAGGCCGAAGACCTTTTCACCAATGAGTACGTGGACGCGCTGCCCAAATCGATCCGGTTCGCGCTCCCGAAACATTGTTCTTGGCGCTGCAGATGATAATGCTGTAATAATGTGGAGGGCACGATGTAGTCTGAACGCTCGCCCGGGGAGCGCCGGGTGATTCACCGACAAGGCTCCGCCGGCCCATCCCACGGGTCGGCGGAGTCTTTCGTTTTTCAGCGGGAAGATTCCGACGATCGAAATTTGACCTGTGTTTCCCGAAGAGATTTCGCCCGGCTACTGCCGCACCCTTGGCTCAGCAAGAAACAAGGGCGGCTACAGGAGTCGAACCGACTCGCGCCCCGCCCCCTCAATCGGCCCGGGAATTCAGCGCCGCGAGAACCCTCTCCGGCGTAATCGGCAGGTCGGTCACGCGCGCGCCGACGGCGTCCTCCACTGCGTTGGCGATGGCCGCGGCCGTCGGGACCAGGACCGCCTCGCCGACCCCTTTGGCGCCGAACGGGCCGGTCGGATCGGGCTCTTCGATAAACTCGTATTCGATGGGCGGCGCGTCCAGGATGTTGGGAACCTTGTAATCAACGAGCGTGGGATTGCTCACGATCCCCCCCTCGTACACCACTTCCTCGATGAGGGCGTAGCCCACCCCTTGCGTCACGCCTCCCTCGATCTGCCCTTGAATCGCACCCAGGTTGATCACCTGCCCGACGTCATGGACGCAGACGAGCCGGAGGATCTCCACCTCGCCCGTCTCGACGTCCACCTCGACCTCGGCGATCTGCGTGCAGAACGTCATGACCATCATGGGCTTTCGCGGATTGCCTTCCATGAACTCCGGCACGATCGGCGGCCCGTGGGGATCGAAGACCCCGCGCCCCAGGATCGGCCCGCCCTTCTTGAGATGGCCGGCCTTGACGATCTGTCCGTAGGTCAACCCCCTGTCCGGCGACCCGGGCATGAACACCCTCTGGTTTTGGGCGATCAAGTCCTCCACGGGGACCTCCAGGATGTCCGAGGCCCGCTCCACGAGCTGCCGCTTCGCGTCGGCCGCGGCCATCCGGACGACGTTGCCAACGTTATAGGTGATCCGGCTGGCCGCGCTGTAAAACTCGAACGGCGTCGCGTCCGTATCGCCCGAGACAAGACGCACGTCCTCGACGCCCACCGAGATCTCCTCGGCGGCGACGATCGCCGCCATGGTCGTCTGGCCGGCCCCGATCTCGATCACGCCCGACGCGACCTGGATGGAGCCGTCCTCCATCACCTTGACCGTGGCGGAGGACGTGAGGCCGCCCGCGTGATGCTGGCCGCAGGCGACGCCCCGTCCCCGGCGCTTGCCGGTCCGGCCGGGGACCGGCCCCCCCCGCCCCTGCCAGTCCACGCGCCGGGCGGCGGCGTCCAGGGTGTCCTTCAGCAGAACCCTCGGGAACCGCTGGCCGTTGGACAGCATGTCCCCGTCTTCCAGGGCGTTGATCCGGCGGAAGTCCAGGGGGTCGATGCCCAACGCCCCCGCAACCATGTCCATCTGCGATTCAACGGCGAAGGCGCTTTGGGGATTTCCGTAACCGCGAAACGCGCCGCTGATGGGCTTGTTGGTGTACACCGTTTGGGATTCCAAACGGACATTCGGAATCCGGTAGGGACCTTTGGCGTAGGCCGCGCCGAGCGCCGCCACCGTCGGACCGTGATCGGTGTACGCCCCCGTATCGAAGCAAAGCTCGGCCTCCCGCGCCGTAATTCGGCCGTCCCGCTTCACGCCGTCGCGGATGCGAATGGTCGCGGGATGGCGGGGAAAACCGGCGGTGAACTCCTCGTCCCGGGTGAACAGGACCCGGACGGGTTTTCCGGTCTTGAGGGCCAGCAGGGCCGCATAGGGGTCCGTCCGGGGCTTTTTCCCTCCGAACCCCCCGCCCACCGCGGTCCCGATGACCCGGACTTTGGCGAGGGAAATCCCCAGGACCCTCGAAATGCGCTCCTGGGCCAGGTAGACCCCCTGAACGTTCACCCGGACCGTCACCCCGCCGCTCCCGTCCGGCTCGGCGAGGGAGGCATGGGGCTCCAGGTAGGTCTGGTGGTTCTGCTGGGTCCGGAAGGTGTTCTCGAAAACCTCGTCGGCCTCCCGAAACCCTTGCTCCAGGTCTCCGTGGGCGAACCTCGTCCGGCAGGCAACGTTCCCCTGACGGCCCGCAACGTCGAAGGTGCTCTCATAGGTGTGGGCCTGCTCGTGGATGACCGGCGCGCCGGGCCGCATGGCCTCGACGGGGTCGAAGACGGCGGGGAGCGCCTCGTACTCGACCTCGATGAGCGAGAGGGCCTCTTGCGCGGTGTCCGCGTCGATGGCGGCAACCGCGGCGATCTCGTTCCCCAGGTACCGGACCTTCTCGGGCTCGAAGAGGCAGGCGTCGTAGATGGTGATCCCGAACCGGACCGGGGGGACGTCCCGGGCGGTCACGACGGCGCGGACGCCGGACAGGCGCCGGGCCTTTTCGGCATCGACGTTCAGGATCCGTGCGTGCGGGTGGCGGCTGCGGAGGATGGCCCCGTGGAGCATTTCCGGATGGGAAAGGTCCGCCGCGTACCGGGCCGCCCCGGACGCCTTGGGCTCGCCGTCGATCCGGGGCACGTCCGTCCCCACAACCTGGTAATTCGTCATCGAGTGTTCGTCCCCATGCGAGGGAGAATCACGCCCGGGTCCGAAATTCATCCGGTCACTTCCGCGAGAACCGCCTACAACGCCCTCCGTCGGGCAGAGGGACATGCGTGTCCCCTCACCATTTTCCTTGGGCGGCGTCCGCCCCCTTGTCGATGCAAGGCGGGACCTCGTGCGGGAGTTGTCAGACAACAGGCAATGGGTTTCAATCGCGACGGCGTGTCATTATACTGTGTTCCGCTCCGACCGCGTGCGGACCATCTCATCCCGGGCAAGACGGAGGCGGCAAGGAATATGGCGTCGGGGATTCAGAAAATCATCGAGGGCCTCAAGGCCTGCGGGATCCGCCTGACGGTGTCGCTGCCGGACACCTGGCTCGGCCCGCTGCTGGAAGCGCTCTCCCGGGACGGGGAAATCCGGCACGTCCCGGTGTGCCGGGAGGAAGAGGGGGTGGCGCTTTGCAGCGGGTTCGTCCTCGGCGGAGAGCGCCCCGTCCTCCTCGCTCAGAACGCGGGCATCCTGAGCAGCGGCACGGGTCTGCTGACACTGGTCCAGATGAACCGGCTGCCGCTTCTCCTCCTGGTCAGCTACCGGGGGAGCACCCGGGACCCGCTCTTCTATCACGTCCCCAAGGGTCTGCGGACCGAGCCCTTCCTGCGGGCGCTCGACATCCCCTACGCCGTGGCCGAGTCGGGAAGGAGCCTGTCCGAGCAGGTGAAGACGGGCTTCCATTTCGCCCAGGAATCCCAGGGGGCCTTTGTCCTGTTGCTGCACAAGGAGCATCTGCGTTGAGCCTGCCGGGCCGGGAGACCCACCTCGAAACCCTGGGGGCGGTCGTCCAAGAGGAGATTGTGGTGACGTGCCTGGGCATGGCCACCCACGGCTGGAACCGGATTTGCCCCAAGCCCTCCAACTTTCACCTGGCCGATTCCATGGGGCAGGCCATCCCCGTCGCCGCCGGACTGGCCCTCGCACAGCCGCGAAGCCGGATCATCGTGATGGAAGGGGACGGAGGCCTTCTGATGAATCTGGGCTGCCTGGCCACGGTCGCCGATCTGGAGCTGGACAACCTCCTGATCCTCCTGTTCGACAACCGGGTGTACGAGGCGTCGGGCAACCAGCCGCTTCCCGGCCGCACGGCGGATTTCACCGCCATCGCCGGGGCCGCCGGGATACCCCACTGCGTGACGATTGAGCGGGCGGAGGACTTCCGCCCCGCGCTCGAGGAGGGCCTGGGGCGCAAGGCGGTCACCTTCCTCACGCTCAAGATCCGGCCGGAATCCGATCTGAATTTCCCGCCCTACAAGGACCAACCCTGGGAGGTCGCAAAAAGGTTCCGGAATTGGATCGACGAGAGAAAGACCTAACCCACATTTCTCACCGGATTCTCTACGGGATGAGGTTGGCAAACCCATCGTCACCGATGACCCTTTCCCGGTGAGATTGGCTGATCGGCGCAACGGCACTTCTTGCGGGCGGGTACGGAGACCCGCCCCTTGTATCTTTCCACCGTAGCGCCGGGCCGAATGCCCGAATCCCTCCGGCTATGCGCCCGGAGGGCCGGGGTCCCCGACGCCTTCGTTCTCTCCCAAAAGCCCGAGAAGCTCGCGGATGGATTCCACCTTCTCCACGAACTCCGGTAGGGCGCGGACGCGAAGGCTTCGGGGGCGGGGGAAGGGGATGTCGATGATTTCCAGGATACGGCCGGGACGGGCCGACATGACGGCCACCCGGTCCGCCAGAAACACCGACTCGGCGATGCTGTGGGTGATGTAGAGGATGGTCTTGCGGCGCTCGAGCCAGATGCGCTGAAGCTCCACGTTCATCGCGTCGCGGGTCATCTCGTCCAGCGCGCTGAACGGCTCATCCATGATGAGGCCGGGGGGATCGTGGATGAGGGCCCGGCAGATGGAGACGCGTTGCTGCATCCCGCCTGAGAGCTCGAACGGATACCGGTCCTCGAACCCGTCGAGTCCCACGAGGCTCACCAGCTCCCGCGCCCGCTTCTTGTAGTCGCCGTCGCTGAACTCCAGCACCTCGATAGGGAGCAGGATGTTGTCCAGGACCCGCCGCCACTCCATCAGGACCGGCATTTGAAAGACGATCCCCAAGTCCGGCTGCGGGCCGCGGACTTCGGTCCCGTTAACACGGACGATCCCTGAGGTCGGGGGCATCAGTCCGGCAACAAGCTTAAGGATGGTGCTCTTTCCGCACCCGCTGGGCCCAACGAGTGCCAGAAGCTCCCCCTCCCGAACCGTGAAAGAGGCGTTCTCCAGCGCCAGGACGGCCTCCCTCTTGGCTACCTTGGACTGGTAAAGCATCTGAACGGCTTCAAGCTCGACGACATCAGGTCCGGCCACGGCGGAATTCATCTCCAAAAGAAAGACGAGCGGAATCTCCGCATCGGCCTTTACAGAAAACCTTTGACTTGGAACTCTTTTTCCTTCTTCAAGGCGCGCCACGGCGTCGCGAGACGCTCGATGAAAAGCATCAGGTAAAACAGGATCAGCCCGGTGACGGCCAGCAGGCCCAAGGCCGAGAAAAGCATTGGTGTGTTGGCCGAATACTGGGAGTACACGATCTTGAACCCCAGCCCTAGCTCCGCCCCGACGAACTCCGCCACGATGGCCCCAATCAGGGACAGCGTGACGGCGATCTGAAACCCACTAAAGATGTAGGGCAAGGCGTGCGGGAGCCGCGCCTTCCAGAAGATCTTCTTCTTGCTGGCCCGCAGAGAATGAAGCAGATCCAACATCTCGGGCTCGACCGAGGTCAGACCATGGATCGTCGTCACCACGATGGGAAAAAAGGAGATAAAGAAACCGATCACGATCTTGGGAACCAACCCATACCCAAACCAAAGAAGTAGGAGGGGGGCGATGGCGATTTTCGGCGTCACCTGAAAGACCACCAGAAGTGGATAGAAGGCATCATGAATGAAGGGAGAATAAACGAGAAGTACGGCGAAGAGAACGCCCAGGACCCCCGCCAACACGAAGCCCAGCAAAGTCTCCATGACTGTGGCCCACGCATCCCACATGAGGGTGTAACCAAACTGAACGTAAAACTTTGCGATCTTGCTCGGGGCGGGGAAGATAAATTCGGGCACACCGCCGAGCCGGACAATCCCCTCCCAGAGCCCGATGACCACAACGAACAGCAGGACCGGCAGAACAATCTTTCTGCTGAGCATCGGCGGACGCACCCCCCCTCAACAACTGTGGGAACCCGGCCCCCCGAGAAGCGTCCCCGGGGAGCAAGGGCTCACACGGAAAAATTTCCTGTGGACCGACACTAGTTCTTAAACTTCCCCCAATGTTTCGGGAACTTGTCCGCTCGGGACAGGCCCTTGACGAACTGGTCGGTATAAATGTTGTCCACAGGCTCCTTCGGGAGGCTCTTGGCCGCGACGAACGCCGCCTGGGTCGAAACAACCTTAGACCGAACAGGGAAGCCCTGACCATATTTTCCAACCAGCTTGTCTTTGAACAGGGACATACTCATCCTGAGCTCATCCCGGTTCGCCGCCTCGGAGGTAGCCTTGAGGGCTGGTTTATCTTTCCAGAAGGCCTCGAGCGCCCCTTCGGGATTCTCTATGGAGGAGATCTTGGAGCGGCTTAGCGCCCGCACCATCCGTCTTACCAGGCCGGGATTGTTCTTGATCGTATCCTCATGGACCACAACGTCCTGAGAATACAGGCTCACACCCCCACTGACGTATTTGAACATCCCCAGATCCTTCGCGCTCAGACCCTTTTGCCGGAAGACCCTCAGTATGCCTGGACGGGAGGTGACCCAGGTATGGATGGAGTCACTAATACCCGCGGCGAGTGCGCCGTACACCTGTGCGCCACCCATGTTGATGTGCTTTACCTTGGACACATCGATTCCCTGGGCTTTGGCGAAAAGTGGGAACAGAACCCAAGAGTCCGTGGCAAGGGGACCACCGATGGTCCTGCCTTCAAGGTCTTTCGGCGTATTGATTCCCTTTCCCTTGATATAGAAGACAACGCCCGGAGTATCGTGGAAATAGATCCACACAGTTTTCACCTTGCTCCCCCGGGTGCGGATCTCGATCGTGTCAGTGAGGGTGCTCATGCCGAACTCGACCTGCTTGGCCCCAACCCGTTTGGCCGTATCAATGGAGCCGAACCCACGGACCATCTTGACCTGAAGGTTCTCGGCCTTGTAAAAACCTTGCTCCTTCCCCACGTAAAACGGCGCCATCTTCCCATACGTTAGCCAGTCAAAAGCAAGAGTGATCTTCTCCGCGGCGCCAATTCCCGCGGTGAAGACCAAAAACGTCATAACGCCCAAAGACACTGTCAACCACCGGAGCTTGCTATGCCCTCTCATTTACTTTCCCCTTTTTCCGTTGACTGGGATGTACCGATTGCAGCACCGAATCCGACAGCCGTCACAACTCCTCCAACAAACTTTGACCTCCGCATAAGGCATCCCCCGGCCCTGTCCCGCCTTCGGGCGCGGACCGGGGCTCCCAGGCTTTCTACCCGACCCTTTCGGGCTCCCTCGCGTCAATGTCCACACCCAACTCCGCCATGAACCGCCTGTAGGCGATGGCGACGGCATCCGGCCCTTTGAGGTGAAGCTCCTCGGCCAGATAGGGGATGGGGTGTCCCGAGGGAACGGAGGGGATCCGGGTGCATTTCCCGTCCCCGGCGTAGGACCAGCCGTGATACGCGCAGACAAGCTCCTCCCCTTCCACCCACCCGAGCGAAATGGGGCACCCGCGGTGGATGCAAAGATCCTGAAACGCGCTCACCCGGCCCCCCAGCCGGCACAGGACCACGTGCTCGTCCAGGAGGCGGACGCTCACGGGCTTTTCCCCCAAGTTGTCGGAGAAGGCGACCGCGTGCCAATTTTCGCGTAGCGCGGGCCAGAGGCCCCCTTCGTGCATCGGAAGTCTCATCTTCTCAGGTCGAAGTTAAGAGGCCTGATGCCCGCTTACCAATACGCGGTCTTTCTCCGGAACGGGTTGTGAAAATCTCAGGCCCGGAGTGAACAAGACACAACGCAACGTTTTCTCCCCCTCGGGCCGCCATCCGGATGAAGCCTGCGCCGATATGCACACCCGAATCGCGCCGCCTCGTCTTGAGGCACCTGTCGTTGCTGTTGAGCAGGCAGTCTAGCTAAAGAGAGGCACTCAGGTCAAGAGGACACTTAAACGGGTTCAATCCCGCGGGCAAGGACCGAGAACCGGAAGACACGGTTCGGGAGAGGTCCGGACGATCGCACCCCCCATCGAGCGAGCGTCACATCTCCAGCTTGCGGATCCTCAAGGCGTTGGTAATCACCGAGACCGATGAGAAAGTCATGGCGGCGCTGGCGATCATCGGACTGAGCAACAGGCCGAAGACCGGGTAAAGCGCGCCCGCCGCCAGCGGCACGCCCAGACAGTTATAGACGAACGCGAAGAAGAGGTTCTGCCGGATGTTGCGCATCGTCCCCCGGCTGAGCCCCCGGGCCTTGGCGATGCCGCGCAGGTCCCCCTGAACCAGCGTCACGCCGGCGCTCTCCATGGCCACGTCCGTCCCCGTCCCCATGGCTATCCCCACCTGGGCCAGGGCCAGCGCCGGGGCGTCGTTGATTCCGTCTCCGGCCATGGCCACCACGCGGCCCTCCCCCTGAAGGCGCTTGACCACCTCGCCCTTCTGCTCGGGCAGAACCTCGGCCTCCACCTCGTCGAGCTTCAGCCTGCGCGCCACGGCCTCGGCGGTTGTGCGGTTGTCCCCGGTGAGCATAACAAGGCGGACCCCCTCGCGGTGAAGCATCTCGATTGCCTCGGGGGTGGACGCCTTGATGGGGTCGGCCACGCCCAAAAGCCCCGCCGCCCGGCCATCCAGGGCCGCGAACATTACGGTCTGGCCCTCCCTTCGCAGGACATCCGCCCGCTCGAGGAGGTCACCGGTCGGGATTTCCCGCTCGGTGAACAACTTCTGGTTCCCGAGGACGACCTCCCGTCCGTCGATCCGGCCGAGGACGCCTCTTCCCGTCAGGGGCCTGAACTCATCCACATCGGACAGGGCAAGGCCCTTCTCCTGCGCGCCCGCCACAATCGCCTCGGCCAGGGGGTGCTCGCTCGCCCGCTCCAGACTCGCCGCCAGGCCGAGGACCTCCGCCTCCTCGAAACCTGGCAGGGTCTCCAAAGACACCAGCCGGGGCCGCCCTTCGGTGAGGGTCCCCGTCTTGTCCACGACGAGGGCGTCCACCTTCTCCAAAATCTCCAGGGCCTCGGCGTTCTTGATCAGGACGCCCGTCATCGCCCCCCGGCCCACCCCCACCATAATGGACATGGGCGTCGCCAGCCCCAGGGCGCACGGACAGGCGATGATGAGGACCGCCACGGCGTTCACCAGGGCGAAGGCCAGCCGGGGCACCGGGCCGACGAAGGCCCAGACGATGAACGTCGCGACGGCGATCAGGACGACCGCCAGGACGAAATAGGAGGCCACCACGTCCGCGAACCGCTGAATGGGGGCGCGGCTGCGCTGCGCCTCGCTCACCATCCGGACGATCCGTGCGAGGAGGGTCTCGCCCCCCACCCGTTCGGCCCGCATCACAAATCCGCCCGTCCCGTTCACCGTCCCGCCGGTGACGTGGCTCTCCGGCCCCTTCTCCACGGGGATCGACTCCCCGGTCACCATCGATTCATCCACCGCACTCGTCCCCTCGATGACCACGCCGTCCACGGGGACCTTCTCGCCCGGGCGGACCCGAAGCCGGTCGCTCGACCGGACCTGGTCCATGGGAACGTCTTCTTCATCTCCGTCCTCGCGGACAAGCCGAGCCGTGTTGGGCGCGAGGCCGAGGAGGGCCCGGATGGCGCTGCTCGTCCGGCTCCGCGCGCGAACTTCGAGAACCTGCCCCAGGATCACCAGCGTCGTGATTACTGCCGACGCCTCGAAGTAAACGGCCACGCCGCCGCCCTCGCCCCGGAAGGCCTCCGGGAACGCGCCCGGGAACAGCGCGGCGACAACGCTGTAGACGTAAGCCGTGCCAACGCCGATGCCGATGAGGGTGAACATGTTCGGGCTTCGGTTGACGATAGACGTCCAGCCCCGCTCGAAGAAAAACCAACCCGCCCAGAGGACGACCGGCGTGGACAATACAAACTGGATCCACGTGGAGAGACGCGGGGAGATCACCTTCTGGACAGGCTGTCCGGGGATGAGGTCCGACATGGCCAGGAAAAGGACCGGGACGGAGAAGGCAACGCTCACCCAGAACCGGCGCGTCATGCCCACCAGCTCGGGGTTCGCTTCCTCTTCGAGAGTCACCGTCTTCGCCTCAAGGGCCATGCCGCAGATGGGGCACGCCCCCGGCTCATCCTGGACGACCTCCGGATGCATGGGGCAGACGTACTCGGTCTTGGTGGCCGGGGCCGTCACGGTCTCCGGATCGAGGGCCATCCCGCACGAGGGGCACGCCCCCGGCCCTTCCTGCCGGACCTCGGGGCACATCGGGCAGATATAGAACCCGCTTGAATCCGCCGGCGGAGGCGCCGAGGCTCCGGATGACGCCAAGTGCGTGGCCGGGTCCAACTTGAACTTCGTCAGGCAACCCTCGCAGCAGAAGTAATACGTCTCCCCCTCGTGCTCATGCCTGTGGACGGCCATCTTCGGGTCCACGTCCATTCCGCACACCGGGTCCTTCGCGGGGGGATTCAGGTACGCGTCAGAGTCCAACTTGAACTTCGTCAGGCAGCCCTCGGAGCAGAAGTAGTGCGTCTCCCCTTCGTGCTCATGTTTGTGGACGGCCGTCTTCAGGTCCACGTTCATTCCGCACACCGGGTCCTTGACGGTTTCGGCTTCTGCCTCTTCTGATCTCATTTACGGATTCCCCGCCCCCGTTTCGGAAGGACGTCTTCAGACGCTCTTTGAATCCAGGATATAGTGAACGCCGTCCCTTTGGCGCCGCGGACAATCGCCGCCCCGCTCGCCCAATCTGAAGAGTGGCGTATTCGGTCTTCGAAAAACCCTTCGACAATCTCACCAAATATGCACTTTTTTCGAGGAAGACACCATGACCCATGCTTCGCGTTCGGGGTCCTCTCAGCCCCGCCCCGGAATCTTGGGTCTCGAAATGAATGTGATTTCCACAATCCCGGTTTATGATGGATCGGACCGATTAGGGTAGACGGGTGCGGGAGCAGGATAAAACGATGAGTAAACGCAGAGACGTCGCCCAGGCGGCCGTTCAGGCCCAGCTCAAAAGCCTGACCGCGCTTCTTCAGTTGTACAAGGAGGACTTTTCCAAAACGCCCGAAGACCGCGAGCGGCTCCAAGGGCTGGTGGAGCAGGCCAAGGCGCTGGAGACGCGCTACCTCGACCTGACCGCCCCGAGGAGCCCGAGGCGATAAGGGCGAATTCCCGGAGATTTTCATCCCGCGCAGAGGGCTTCGAACCTCTCCGGGCTTCCCTGGAGGGCCACGCGAAGCATGAAGCGGCGGACGCCCTCGGGCAGGACGGCCGATTCCACCAGGAACTCGACGATACGGTGGTCCAGCATCCGCTTGAAATCCAGGCCGCCGCTGTCGACCGAGGCGATCTCCGCCCCGGTCACCGCGTTGTGAACGGACCGGCCTTCGCCCGCGCCTTCGATCCATTCGCCGTACGCATAGCTCTTCAACGCCTTCATCCGCCTCTCCCTTACGGGTCCACACCGGCCGATTTCGAAGAAGGTTTCACGCCTTCGCCCCGCAGCTCATCCAAGACCCTCTGAAAATCCTCGGGCGGCGGGGCCTCGAACCGCATGGGCTCGCCCGTCACCGGGTGCTCGAAGGTCAAACAAAAGGCGTGAAGCGCCTGGCGATCGATGGGCGGGTCTCCTTTTCGGCGGACGCCGTACACCCGGTCCCCGATCACCGGACTTCCCCGGTGCGCCAGGTGAACGCGGATCTGGTGCGTCCGGCCCGTCTCGAGCCGGACTTCCAGAAGGGCGCGTTTTCCGAACCGCTCCAGGACGCGGAAATGCGTCACCGCCGGCCTTCCCCCGTCCACAACCGCCATCTTCTTCCGGTGCGCGGGCCGGCGGCCGATGTTTCCCTCGATCCGGCCCTCATCCGGAAAGCGCCCCCAGGCCAGGGCCCGGTAGATCCGCCCGATCCGCCTCGCCTTGAGGGCGGCCTGAAGCCCCTTCAGGGCCGTCTCGGTCTTGGCCACGACCATCAGCCCCGAGGTGTCCTTGTCCAGGCGGTGGACGATGCCCGGGCGGAGCTTCCCGCCGATTCCCCCCAAGTCGGAAACCCGCGACAACAGCGCGTTGACCAGGGTCCCCCGCGCGTGACCGGGGGCGGGATGGACAACCAGTCCGGGCGGCTTATTGACGATGATCAGGTGGGCGTCCTCATAAGGGGCGTCCAGGGGAATGTCCTCGGCAGCGATCTCGACGGGTTCGGGCGGCGGGACCGTGACGAGGATCCGGTCTCCGGCGCACAGGGTCGTCCCGGCCTTTGGAAGCTGACCCGGAGGGAGCGCTCTCGCGGGGCCGGCGGGACCCCCGGCGGCCCTTTCAATCCGGACGCGCCCCTCACGGATGAGTCGCTGGACCCCCGCCCGGGACCCTCCCGGCGCCTCGGGACGGCCGGCGAGGTAAACGTCCAGCCGGCAGCCTTCGCGCCCCGGCTCGACCTGAAATTCAAAAAGTCTTGTTCCTTCGGAGGGAATAGCGGGAACATCCCATCGTGAATCGGACAACGGATTCAGCCTCGCAAATCTCCGACGGGATGGAAAAACCCCTCATCCCACTTCGCACGCCGCCGATAGGAGATCGAACGAAACCCTCATCGAGGAAGGGCAAGGTGATGGATGAATTCAAAGCTCAGATAACCGCAACCGCACCCACAGTCACCCGGCCGGGGAGCGCGGCGGCCTTCACGGCGGCGGCCCCGCCGGGAGAACAACTTCTCCTCGACCTGCCCGCACCCAATCCGCCCCCGAAGGTCGAGAAGATCCGGGACGCCGCGGACCCTTCCTACGGAGAGAACCGGCCGCTGCTGGCCGTGTTGAGCGCCCCCAGGCCGGAAGAGATCAGGGCCATCGATCTCCAAGCCTGAAACCGGCTTTCCGGACCGCCCACCCACGTCACGCCCCGGCTTCGCCCCCGGACTCCGGCCCGGCCCGTCCGCCGGCCCCGGAATCCTTCCCTCCGCCGCCCGACCCCCGACCCCCTCCCTGAAGGAACGGGGTGAGCAAGTCCAGCGGAATGGGGAAGATCAACGTCGAGTTGTTCTCCATCGCCACTTCCGTCAGGGTTTGAAGGTAGCGGAGCTGGAGCGCCGCCGGCTCTCTGCCGATGACGGCGGCCGCCTCGGCCAGCCGGCCCGACGCCTGGAACTCGCCTTCGGCGTGGATGACCTTGGCCCGCCGCTCACGCTCGGCCTCGGCCTGCTTGGCGATGGCCCGCTGCATCTCGGTGGGCAGATCGACGTGCTTGATCTCGACGTTGGTGACCTTGATGCCCCACGGGTCGGTCTGCGTGTCCAGGATGTCCTGGAGCTGGCTATTGATCTTCTCCCGCTCGGCCAGGAGGTCGTCCAGCTCCGATTCTCCGAGGACGCTCCGCAGGGTCGTCTGGGCGAGCTGGGAGGTCGCGTAGAGGTAGTCCTCCACCTCGATGACGGCCTTTTGGGGATCGAGAACGCGAAAATAGAGCACGGCGTTCACCTTCACCGTAACGTTGTCCCGGGTGATGATGTCCTGCGAGGGGACGTCCAGGGTGACCAGCCGCAGACTCACCCGCACCATCCGGTCGATGACGGGGAACAACAGGAAAAGCCCCGGCCCCTTGGCCCGGAGAAACCGGCCCAGCCGGAAGACGACCGCGCGCTCGTACTCCCGCATGACCTTGATCGAGCTGGCCAAAATCAGGATCACGAAGATCAAGACAATCGGGAGCAACGCACCGGATCCAATCATGACGACGCCTCCTTCACCACCACGAGACGAAGACCCTCGACCGCCACAATCCGAACCGTTTCCCCTTCGGCAATCGACTCGGCGGAATGGGCGTTCCAAAGCTCTCCATGGACAAACACCTTGCCTTCAGGGTCGATGTCCCCCTTCGCGACGCCCGTGGCGTCCACCAGACCCTCCGAGCCAGACACGGGTTTCCGCCGCTGGGCCTTGAGGCCGAGCCCGAGCAGGAAAACGAACACGCCCGCGGTCAGGAGGGTCACGGGAATGATCACGAAGTAGGAGATCCGCAGAAACGGCGCGGGGGAGTCCACCAGCATGACCGACCCC
>JASLXW010000409.1 GCA_030740135.1 Nitrospinota bacterium | reverse complement strand
CCTCTCTCTCTGTTGGCCCCTGGAACTCTACTCCCTACCCAAGGAGATGTCTCACATCTATCTGAACCTATACACTTCCTTCACTGAAGACTTCATCCCCGGGACTTTCTATCCCCCACCTCCAAGCCTTCTAGATAGGCGTGGGAAGGGGGGAGGGGGAGGAATTCCACCGGCAAGACGTTGACGAGTTTCACGCGTCGGAGCGTTCACCCGCCCGCGATGGGCGGAAAGATTCCAACTACGTCCCCTTCGGCCAGGCGCTCCCCCTCTGAAACCTGCCGATGATTCCGCATCAAGAGATTCACCTCCTCCCGGGGGATCCCCATGCGCCGGATGATGTCGGACACCCGGGCCCCCTCGGGGAAGTCCAGGATGGAGCGCTTCCCGCGCCGGTCTTCCGGCGGAAGATACCGGATGAAGTGCGCAAAGACGCGGACCTCAACCCTCACGGCGAAGGACCTCTCTCGCCGCCGCGAGGGCCTCCTCGTGCACCCGCCGGAGGGGAACCCCTTGCTCCCGCGCCGCCCGGCGGCAATCCTCGTACTCGGGCGACACCCCCGGGTCCGGCCCGCACGGTGAGGACACCTTGACCCTCAGCGGGCCGTATCGCGTTTGCACCGTCATCTCGCGGCGCGACGCCGCCAGCCGGTCGGTCCAGGTCCAACGGACGCCGAGGCTCGAGGTCTCTCGCAGGACCGCATTCACGAGGGCGCGCTTCTTCTCAGGCCGGCCCAAAACGGAGAGCAGGATCCCGGGGCGGGATTTCTTCATGCCCACCGGCGTCCAATAGGCATCCAACGCCCCCTCCGCGAAGAGGACCTCGCCCACGTGCTCGTAAAACTCGGGGTTCATGTCGTCGATGTTGGCCTCGATGAGGACCAACCGATCGATGACCGCTCCCCCGCCCTCCCCATCCATCCCCTCTTCCGCCGGCTCCCCCAAGACGAGCCGCAAGACGTTGGGCCGTTCCAGGTCCCAGGTTCCCGCGCCGTACCCCACGGCCTTGGGCCGCATGGACGGCATGGGGCCGAAGGCGTCCGCCAGCGTCGTCAACAGGGCCGCGCCGGTCGGCGTCACGAGCTCGGCCTCGATCCCGGTCCCCCGCACCGGCACACCCCGGACGAGCTCCAGCGTCGCCGGCGCCGGAACGGGTTGTTGTCCGTGGGCGGAGCGGACGAACCCGGCGCCCAAAGGGAGCGGCGAAGCCTCGACGCGCCCGACGCCCAACAGGGCGAGGCCCGCCACCGCTCCCACGATGTCCGCGATCGCGTCCAGGGCCCCGACTTCGTGGAAATGGACCTCCTCAATCCCGATTCGGTGGATCCGGGACTCCGCCTCGGCCAGACGATGGAAGACCCGCAGGCTCTTCTCCTTCACCGCCTCCGAGAGGGCGCTCGATTCGATGACCCGCCGCACCTCGCCGTAGCGGCGGTGTTCGTGGCCCCCTTCCCCCGGGGGACGGGCCGGGGTCTCGACATCCACCTTTGTGGCGCCGAACCCGTTCTTTTTGACGGACTTGGCCCGCAGGGACAAGCCCGGCAGTCGAAGCCGGTCGATCTCCCCCTGAAGGTCCGCGAGGGGAAGACCCGCGTCCACCAGGGCCCCCAACGTCATGTCTCCGCTGACGCCCGACACGCAGTCGAAGTAGGCGAGCATCACGTCCCGATCCCGTTGATTCTGTCGGCCTGAACCGCGGCGCCGAATCCGTTGTCGATGTTCACCACCGAAACCCCCGGGGCGCAGGAATTGAGCATGGCCAGCAGAGCGGCCAGCCCGCCGAAGCTCGCCCCGTAGCCGACGCTCGTCGGCGCCGCGATGACCGGGCAGTCCACCAGCCCGCCGACGACGCTCGGCAGCGCCCCCTCCATCCCCGCTACGACGATGATCACCCGGGCCTTGCGGAGGACCGGCCACCGGTCGAGCAATCGCGGAAGGCCCGCCACGCCCACGTCGTAAACACGCTCCACCCGGTTGCCCCACGCCTCGAGCGTGAAGGCCGCCTCCTCGGCGACGGGCAAATCCGCCGTCCCGCCGGAAGCCACCGCCACCCGGCCGATTCCGGCCCCCGGTGAAGCCGGGGGCTCCCGGCGGAGAAGGGCGATGCGCGCCTCGGGGTTGTACTCAAATGGAAACCCCAGTGATTCCAGGGCCCGCGCGGATTCCGGCGGGACCCGGGTCGCCAGGACCATCTCTTCGCCGCCCCTCAGGATCTCCCGCGCGATGGCCCGGGTCTGATCCGGTGTCTTGCCCTCGGCGAAAATGACTTCGCCGCGTCCGTTCCGCAGGGCCCGGTGATGATCGACCTTCGCGAAGCCCAGGTCGGTGAAGGGCAGCATCCGGAGGCGATCGAGGGCCTCCTCCGGGGCGACCCGGCCCGCCTCGACCTCGATCAGCAAGGACCTCAAGCGATCAACGTTCATGCGCAAACACGGGTGCGGGTGCGGAGATGACCGGCAGCGGAATCGGCCCGAGACGATCGGCGGGCGGCCCTTTCAGGCTCCCGGTGCGGTACCCCTTCAGGTCTACGGAGACCTTGGGAAACCCGATCCGCTGAAACGCGCGCGAGACCGCGTCCATCATGCCGGGCTCGAAGAACCGGGGGATCCCCCCCGCCTCCACCTCGATCCGGGCCAACGGTCCGTGGTGGCGGACCCGGATCTGGCGAAAGCCGAGCCCCCTCAGGTGGGCCTCGGCCCGCTCCACCGCCTTGAGCTTCTCGGCGGTCACCCGCTGTCCCCGGGGGACCCGCGAGGCCAGGCAGGCCATGGCCGGCTTGTCCCAGGTGGGCAGCCCCCTTGCCTTCGAGAGGACGCGAATCTCCGCCTTCGTGAGGCCGGCCTCCAGCAGGGGGCTGCGGACGCCGTACGCCAGCGCGGCCCCGTGTCCGGGCCGGTCATCGGCCAGGTCGTCCGAGATTGCGCCGTAAGCCACGTGGGCGATTCCCTCGCGGTCCGCAATCGAGACCAGCCGGCGGAAAAGCTCTTCCTTGCAGAAAAAACACCGGCCGGCCGGGTTGGCGGCGTAGCGCGGATCGGCCAGCTCCCGGGTGTCGATCTCGATGAGACGGATGCCGATCCGCTCGGCCGTCCGCCGGGCCTCGGCGAGCTCGGACTCCGGAAGAGAGGGCGAGCGCCCCGTCACCGCGAGGGCGTCTTCGCCCAGGACGCGCCTTGCGGCGTCGGCCAGAAAGGTGCTGTCCACCCCGGCGGAGAACGCCACCAGGACGCTTCCCATCCGTCGGAGAATCTCTTCTAAATCTCGGCATTTCTGTTTCGTCGGCGGGGGGATCAAAATCGGCCTCGGCGCGAAGTGGACGGAAGTCGAAGGAATGAGGATAATGCCCCTGCGCATGTGTCATTATCTTCCCGAATGTCCGTTTAGGCAACGGAGGCAGCGATGGCGCAGGAGAAAGAAGCCCCGGTTTCGGGTCAGGCGTTGACGGTGGAGACCCCGCCTCCGGCCAAGCGCTCGATGTTCGAGAACGCCCAGCTCTATTTCGACCGGATCGCCGAACAGATGGATCTGGATGATGGAATCCACCAGCTCCTCCGCACACCGGTGCGCGAGCTGACGGTCAACTTTCCCGTCGTTTTGGATGACCGCACCGTCCGGGTTTTTCAAGGATACCGGGTCCAGCACAGCCTCCTGCGCGGACCGGCGAAAGGGGGCATCCGCTACGCCCCCTCCGTCACGCAGGATGAGGTCCGGGCGCTGGCCATGGGGATGACCTGGAAGACGGCGGTCGTCAACATTCCTTTCGGCGGGGCGAAAGGCGGGGTCCGCGTCAACCCCAAGGAGGTCTCCGAGCACGAGCTGGAGCGGATCACCCGGCG
>JASLXW010000408.1 GCA_030740135.1 Nitrospinota bacterium | reverse complement strand
AACACCCGGTAGAGGGTAAATTCCGTGAGCAGTGAAAAAGGGCTGCAGTTATTAATGAGTTCATAAGTAAGTAGCCATTAAGCAACCGAAGGCCGAGATCTGAGGAGCGTGGGCACATCCACTTCGGGATTGCAAATTTCAAAATTCAAATTGTAAACCTGAGATTTGAAATTCCGAGCGAAGCGAGGACCGAGTGGTCACTAAAGCAGAGACCTATTGATCACGCTCGGAAGGGCTAGGCCCGAGGGAAGAGCGCCTTCAAATCCCGTCACATGCCAAGCTACTGATAAACTGATTAATAGTTTCAAAACGGAGGAAAATGGAAGATGGGTAAACAGGTAGAGTCTTGGCCGAACGGAAATCGGATTGCGGTCCTCGTGAGCGTGCTGTTCGAGACCTGGGCCGAGAACAAATCTCCCGCCTACTTTCCGCGCACGACGCCCTTGAAGCCGGGCACGGTGGACTACGGAGCGATTCAGTGGGGGCAGTTCGGCGGCAACGAGGGTGTATGGCGCCTCATCCGTATCCTGGATCAGTACAGCATCCGTGGAACTATGTTCTGCAGCGGCCGGAGCGCCGAACTCTATCCCGAGGCGGTCCGGCAGATAACCCGCTCCGGGCACGACATCGCCGGGCATGGATACACGCAGGATATCGTCCTCTCGTATCTGACACCCGAAGAGCAAAGGGAATCCATCCGCCAGGTTCTCGACATCCTAGAGGGGACCTCAGGCCGGCGGCCCGAGGGCTGGGCGTCCGCCGTCTATGGATGGAACCATCACACCTTCGACCTTCTCGTGCAGGAAGGGATGAAGTGGTACGCAGACGCATTGGACATCAGCCTGCCACGCCAGCAAAAGACGGAGACCGGTTCGATCTATGCGATACCGTGGAGCGACTTTGTCGACAACCGGGTACTCCGGGGCAACCCGCACCATTACTTCGACGTCTACAGGGACACCTTCGACTATCTCTACGAACACGAACCGATGGGCCTCCTCCATGTCGCGATCCACAGCCACTTCGGCGGCCGCCCCCTGATGGCCGCTATGTTTCTCAAGGTGCTCGAATACATCAAGGGATTCCCGGACGTGTGGTTCCCGCGTCACAGCGAGCTCATCCACTGGATGACCGAGCAGGAAATCGACGAGCTGCCCTACGCTAGACGCTTCTTCGGGTGATAGATGCCCGGGATGTGTCTTTGAGCTTTTACGAGGGAATCTCTCTGGGTCGTGATCTATCGAAACCCACCGGGCAACTTATAAATTCAACACACTATCACTGGGTGAAAGAGACGACGGTTTACGTTTCTGTCAGCAGCGGTCGGAACTCCAAAGCAGATGACAGCCCTTACGAGTTCATCACGGCAACGCCGAACCTGATGGTCTCCGTGCTCTTGGCCGCCAGCGACATGATGACGGGAGACGAAGGGATAATGCCAAAGAAATCAAAATGATGCTCGCCGAACCAGAAGTATTTGTAACCCAGCCTTTCGGATACCTTCACTTGCTCGATCAGCGCATCATAGTAGACTTTCAAGCCCCGCTTCAGCCCGGGATTGTTGTCGCCGATCAGGAACATTCCGAATCTCGTATCTCCACGTCCCTCTTAGATAGTATCCACCCGTCGCGCTTCAGGGTTATTCATAACCATGATTGTCTACCGCAAGGCCGTCAGCGCGTCGCCCACGATTACGCCCGAGCCTTCGGGCAACACGAAGAGAGGATTGATCTCCAGTTCAACTATTTGTTCCTGCCATCGGCAGGCGAGTTGCCCAACCCGGCACAGGACCTGCGCCAGCGCCTCCAGGTCAGCGGCCGGGTGCCCCCGGAAGGCGGTGAGAATGCGATAAGCGCGAATACTCCGGATCATCCCTAGGGCTTCTTCCACATTGAGTGGAGCCGGCCGAACCGCAAAGTCCCTGATGGCCTCTACGAGAATTCCCCCGAAACCGAATGTCACAACGGGCCCGAAGCACTGGTCCTGCCGAACCCCGACGATGACTTCCCTGGCTACCCCGCTGATCATCTCCTCCACTAGGACCCCATCCAATCGCGCCTGTGGATTCCACTCGATGGCCTTTTTTAGTATCTCCTCAAATGCCTTGCCAACCTCTCCCGGTCCTTCGAGGTGCAACTTGATCACCCCGGCCTCCGATTTGTGAAGCAGGTCCGGTGAGCAAGCTTTCATGGCAATGGGACCGCTTATTTCGACGGCTAGGGATCGGGCCTCCGCAGCATTCCGGGCCAGCCCACCGCGCGGCACGGCAAGTCCACATGCCTTCAACAGATGCTTTCCCTCCGCCTCGCTCAAGGTCTTGCGTCCTTGATTCTTCGCCTCGGAAAAAATCTTCTGCGCCTCTGGCCCTGGGTCAGCTCCTCTTTTGGTCGTTCCGGGCTCCCGGTCAAGGGCCCTTTCGCGAGCCACCACATACCGGGCCATTTTACCCAGCGCTCGAATCCCCCGCACCGGCTCGGGGAAAACTGGGACATCGGCTTGTACCAGGCTCTTCCAAATGTCCGATCGGGGCAGGGGAAACCAGCTTACTGCGACGAGCTTGTTGGTGCTGCGAGCCACCTCGACCATGTCGGCGGCAAGTCTCTCGTGCGCCCCAGGCACGATTCCAAAAAAGATCACGAGATTGTCCACGTTCGGATCCTTGATAATCACCTCGGCTGCCTGCTTGAGAAGGCCGGGCCTGGCTACCGCCTCCGCCGTGACGTCCATAGGATTGGCCAAGGTCGCGAATGGGGGCATGATCTTTTTCAGTACTTCCTTGATAGAGGAGGAGAGGTCCGGGAACTCCAGACCCAATTCGCTGCCAACATCGGCCATCAGGATTCCCGCGGCCCCCGAGATAGAGATGACCTGAACCCGATTGCCACGCGGTCGCCGGGCAGCCCGAGCCAGTATGGCGAGGTCGAAGAGCTCATCCAGGGAGTCGGCCCGCAGGACCCCGTTTTGAGTGAAGACTGCTTGATAGACCTCATCGGCGCCCGCCAGGGATCCAGTATGTAAAATACTGGCCTTGGCGCCCGTTTCGGAACGGCCGACTTTCATGATGATAAGGGGCTTGTCCAGAATCAATGCCCTGCGCACGGCGGACCGGAAAGCCTGACCGTCGCGGGCCTCCTCCAGGTATCCCAGAACGAGGCGAACCTCCGGGTCCTCCAGCAGGTATCGCAGGTAATCGGTGAAGCTCAACACGCACTCGTTGCCGGTGGTGATCCAGTAACGAAACTCTAGTCCCCGTTCTCCGGCCGCCCCCAGGATATAGGAGCTGAGAGCCCCGCTCTGGCTCACGAAGGCCGCCGGTCCCGCCTCGGGGAATCCGGCATCGAGCCCCACAGTAAATGAGGCCGTCACCTTTTCCGGAAAGTAGACGAAGCCGGAGCAGTTGGGACCGCAGACAGCGATCCCATATTCGGACGCGATCCGCTTCAACTCCTCCTGCAGGCGAACTCCCACTCCACCCACTTCCGCAAATCCGGAACTGATAATGGCCGCCGCCTTCACCCCTTTGGCACCGCACTCCTCCAGGATCGGTAAAACAGCGGAAGCAGGCAGGGTGATCACCGCCAGATCAACTACCCCGGGGATCTCAGAGAGCTTTGCAAAGCAGGGCACCCCGGCAATTTCCCGGTATTTCGGATTGACGGGATAGAGAGCACCCTTGTAACCAAATTCCCGAAAGAAGCGAAAGGGTCGGCCGCTGAGCTTGTTTTCCTCCGTGGAGGCGCCGATCAACGCCACCGAACGGGGGTGAAACAAGGTCTTAAGGTCCGGCGATCTTTCCACCTAGGTTCCTTCCACACGCGGGCACCCGGCGCCCTCCCGAACCGGGGCGATACTGCGAGAAAAGCGCCGATCGGGCGCT
>JASLXW010000407.1 GCA_030740135.1 Nitrospinota bacterium | reverse complement strand
CAATAAAAAGCCGGCCCGCTTTCGGCCGGATCGGGGACGATCAGCCGGTTCCGGAAACGCGCGTCGGCCAGGTCGCTCCACGAGCGGGGGACACTCCCCGTCTTGAGACGGTCCGGCCGATACGCCAGGACCGCCGTCACAACGTGGGACGCGACCCAGAAGCCCCCGGAACCCCTCAGCCAGGAGGGGACCTTCAGGCCGTTCGGGACCTCCGCCGGGCGCAGAAGCCCGCGCTGTTTAAGACCGGCGAAAAGGCCGGGGTCGGTCAACTGGAGAACGTCGGCGTTCGCCTTCGGTCCCTGACGTTCCCGCAGGAACCGCGACACAAGCGCCGGATCCGATCCCTGAAAAATCGCGACCCGAATGGAGTGCTTCTCCTGAAACGCCTCGATGAGCCCGGCGGCCGTTTCCCCTCGAAGCGACGTATACCAATTCACCACCTTCTCCGCGAGTCCCGCCCGGACATCCGGGGCGGCGGGGACCCGGACCAGCGGGCCGGCCCCGGCGCAACACCCCCCCAGAAAGAGCAAGAAGAAAGGGAACCAGCCGATTTGGCGGCGCATATCAATCCCTCCGGAGACACCGGACCGACGAACGTCTCATCTACCCGGACATGGAACGGGGCCAGAATATCATTCCGCCGTGTTCCCCCTCAAAGATATCGTCACCGGAACCCCTCATTTCCTGAGAATTTATCTTCCAACAGGCCATCTCGCGAACGAGTTTTGCATGTGTTTGTCTAAAAGGTGCGTGAAATCCGTTATAATCGGCCGGTCCGGATACAGCGGGGCGGCTTCCGAGGCGCCGATCACCCGAAGAATCCTTCCGGGACCGCCCGGCGACGCGGGCCATGAGCTCGGCGACCCCATCGGGCGGCCACTCCCGCATCGGGGAAGAGGGGAATTCGTCGCCACAGCAGGACGGGAAGAATGACGACGCCGATCAGAAAAAAATCGGGCTTCCGATTCTGAGGTCCGCACTTCTCCTCCTGGCAAGCTTGATTCCTCCGTTTCCGCCCGACGCCTTCGCCCGCCACGCCGTCTTCGACATAGAGAGAGCCAACCTCACCCTCGCCGTGACGCTCTCCCCGGAGACCCGCCGGAGAATCAACCACATCCGCAGGGAAAGGCGACTCCGCGGAATAGATCAACCCCCGCCCGCCGTGAAGTTCCCCCATCTTCTATTCCGCGGGGTCCGGGGCGCGCTGCGCCGGAGATTCTCTCACGTGATCCGGGGAAGAAATCCGGCCGAGGCGCGAGGCCGAGGGGCCGATCTCCTCGCGGTGCTGGACGCTCGATGGGAGCCGGCGAACCGGCGCTCGCAGACCGCGCGCACGACCCTGCGCGTCACGTTCAGGAGGCTGAACGGCAGCGTGATCGACACCCTCCGCGCGGAGGGACGAAGCGGCGCCTTGGGGGCCTCCGGACGTCGGGCGGTGACGGCCTTTCGCGAGGCGTTGTCCAACTCCCGGAGGTTGGCCGCCGCCGTTTCCGATCTGGAGGGACTTCGCGCGGGACGATCCCCGCCGTCCCTGCCGCCCGAGGCGGTCGCCCGCAGGGACGAAGCGGCGCCCCGGAAGGCCCCGCGGCGGGAGAGAACGCCCGCCGGGTCCCCCGGACCGAGAGCCTGGCGATCCGCCGGCACGGGATTCCTGCTGCGGGGGACCGCCTACATCCTGACGAGCCACCACGTCGTCCAAGGGGTCGGACGCATCCGCGTCTCTTTCCCTTCGGGCGCAACTTATCCGGGCGCGGTGACGGCCAAGGACGCTAACAACGACCTGGCCCTGGTCCTCGTCCAGAGCATGCGGCCGAAGCGTGAAGGCTTCGTCCCTGAACTCGCCGCCCAAGTCCGGCCCGGCGAGGCGGTCCACGCCCTGGGGTACCCGCTGGGGTCGCGATTGAGCCGGAACCCGAGCATCGTCTCCGGACAGGTAAGCGCCGTCACCGGCCTGGAGGACAACATCGCCCAGTTCCGCATGACCACCCCCATCAACGAGGGCAACAGCGGGGGGCCGGTGATCAACGCCCATGGCACGCTCATCGGCATCGCCGCCGCCGGGCTCGTCCAGCAAGGCGTCGAGGCCGTCCGGTTCGCCACGAAGATCTCCGCCGCGGGGGTCCTTCTCGGCCAGGCTCAACTGGCCCGGAAATTCTCCATCTCGGTCCGGCCGAAACAAGAAGGTCCCCTTCCCCCCCACGAGATTTTCCGCCGGTATTCTCCCCACGTCGTTTTGATCGAGCGAAAACAAACCCGGAGCGGCTTCGCTTTCGGCTACGGCCGGTGGATGGCGAAGAGCGAAAGGCTCTGCGTGATCGAGTGCACGTCCCGATCGAACGTCATGCCGATCTTCCGGGCGACGCGTTCCGAGGCGGTGTTGTCGGGATGGAGAAGCGAGACCAGCCGCTGGAAGCCGCAAGCCTGAAATCCGTGATCGCGAAGGGCGGCGACCGCCTCCGTCGCGATCCCCTGTCCCCAATAAGACCGGTTCAGGACAAAGCTCAGCTCGATCTCCCGCATGCCGTCCAGCTCCCAGGGCGCGAACCCGCACCGTCCGATCAGCCTCCCGTCGGCCTTGTGCACGACCCCCGACATGCCGGTCCCCGGCGCTCACGGGCATCGATCCAGAACTCGAGCTCCCGTACGCTTCGGCCGTAGTCCCCGGTGTCGTACCCCAGATAGCGGGTGACCTCCGGGTCGGAAAAGACCACCGCGAAATCCTCCAGGTCCCCGGGCGCGAGGGGGCGCAGGAGCAGCCGCTCCGTCTCGACAACCGATTTTTCCGGCTCCGCGCACATCCCGAGAACCTCCGGCAAAGGGACGGACAACGGCGGTTTTCGCCGCCATCGGGCGGCCCATGGGCCATGGGAAGCTTATGCTATACTTCCCCGCACACCAAGCCCGAACGTCATGTCCGGACGCGGCTCATCTTCTCCGCGCCGGGCTCCGCGATGCGATGACCCCCGCGGACGCTTCGGCGACCCGGTTCCGGCAAAGGATGGACACGCCGTGGAAGTCAAACGAATCGCCGTCATCGGGGCCGGGATCATGGGGGGCGGGATCGCCCACGTCGCGGCGCTGGGCGGTTATGCGACCTGCCTCCTGGACCTCGACGCGGCTATCCTGGAAAAAGGCCTGGACACGATTCGGCGCAACCTTCAAAAAGGCGTCGAGCGGGGCAAAGTCACTGAGGACGAGATGAAGGCCGCCCTCGGGCGTCTCACCCACACGCTCGACCTGGAAGAGGCTGCGTCGGGCGCCGACCTGGTCATCGAGGCCGTCGTCGAGGACATGGCCGCGAAGCTCGACCTGTTCGGCCGGCTCGACCGCATCGCCCCCGGCCACGCCATCCTGGCGTCCAACACCTCCGCCCTGAGCGTCACCGAGATGGGCGGCGCGACGAACCGCCCCGACCGCGTCCTGGGCATGCACTTCTTCAACCCGCCCCACATCATGAGGCTGGTCGAGATCGTCCGGGGGCTCGAATCCTCGGAGGGGTCCATCCGGACGGCCGAGGAGGTCTCGCGCGGGATGGGGAAGGAGACGGTCGTCGTCAACGAATCCCCCGGGTTCATCACGTCGCGCGTCAACGCCCTGGTGGGCAACGAGGCCTTCCGGATGCTTCAGGAAGGGGTTGCCTCGGCCGAGGACATCGACACCGCCGTCCGCCTGGGGCTCAACCATCCGATGGGGCCGCTGGAGATGGCGGACATGGTCGGCCTCGACACGCGCCTGCTCATCCTCGAGCACCTCCAGAAAACCCTCGGCGACCGCTACCGCCCCACCCCCATCCATCTGAAGCACGTCGCCGCCGGCCGCCTGGGCCGAAAGACCGGCAGGGGCGTCTACACGTACGACGAACAGGGCAAGCGGAAGTAACCGCCCTC
>JASLXW010000406.1 GCA_030740135.1 Nitrospinota bacterium | reverse complement strand
GCCCAACCAGGTGGAACACCAACTTCAAACCGGCCCCGGTACTCTCTTAGATGCCGCTTGATAAAGGGGGTCCACTACATTCCTGCGGGGGGTCTGTTATCGCCTGACCGGCGGCGCCGCGGACGCCGAGGACTTGGCTCGTTCGGTTCGCGATGCGAACGGTCGATGGGTTGCCGGCCATCGTGTCCGAGTTCCCCAGCGCCGCGAAGCGTCCCGCGGTGCGACCTCGACCGGGGGGGCGGGATCAAAGAATTCCACGTCATCCCGGCCTCTCGAAAATTGCTCGGCATGCGATTCGGGACGGTTGAATCACCTGATTTTAGCGCACAGGCCCGTTCCGAAGTCCATGTCCGACGCCTGCCTTGAACCCTTCGCGCGAAGGAGATGTGAGATGTCCGACCCCAACGCAAAATGTGAACGTTTCCGTACGCTCATTCGAGATCCCGAGATCCTGGTGATGCCCGGCGCGCACGACGCCCTCACGGCGATGATCCTCGAGGCGGAGGGGTTCAAAGCCGTTCAGCATTCCAGCTGGGGGGTCGCCGCCGCCTACGGGCTGCCCGACGGCGGGATCATGAGCCTTTCGGAGAGCCTGGAGGCGGTGCGACACATGGTTCGGGCCGTGGACGTCCCGGTGAACGCGGACGCGGAGGGCGGATTCGGACTTCCGGCCAATGTCTACCGCACCGCCTGTGAGTTGATCCAGGTCGGCGCGGTCGGTATGAACCTGGAGGACAAATCGGTCCGGCCGGGCGAGGCGGGATGGGGGATCATCGAGCTCGAGGAGATGCTGGACAAGATCGATGCCTTTCTGGAGGCAAAACGGGATTGTGGATCGGCGTTCGTCCTGAACGCGCGCACGGACGCCGTGATGGCCTATGCGGACGATCCCGAAAGGGGCGTCGCGGAGGCCGTCGACCGGGGGAACGTTTTCTCTGAAAAGGGGGCGGACCTGGTCTTCGTGTTCGGCAAGCTGTCCGCGGAATCCGTCTCGATACTGGTCCGGGAAATCCAGGCCCCGATTTCCATCACCTGTTATTCGGGCGGTCTCACGGTTCAGGAGCTTCAGGACTTGGGCGTCGGACGGACGAGCCTCGGGACCGATTCCATCCGGATCGCCGCCGGGGCGGTCGAGCGCTTCGCGCGCGCCCTGAAAGCGGAGGGGACGCAGCGAAACGTTGAAGGGTTTCTCTCGACGCCGGAGATCGGCGCGATGGTCCGGAAGCGTCAGAGGAAGCCGGGTGGATAGCGCCCTGCTGGAGATTGGGAAGTTCCGCCTTTGTTCAATTCCAAGCCGGAGGAGACAGCCAATGCCGAGGATGACGGGAATTTCGCCTGACCAGGCCCCGCCTGAAGTGCGGGAGGTGTTTGACGGGCAGATGGAGGCGTTCGGTTTTCATCTAAACACCACGCGGGTTTACGCCCACGTGCCCTCCATCATGTTCGCCGCGACCGCCCTGGCCGACGCAATTCAGGACGCGCCCCACGTCGAGCCCGAGATCCTGGCGATGGCGAACGTCCGGACGGCGCAGATCAACGGATGTCCGTTCTGAGTGGACATCAACTCGCTCCGTGGAGTGAAGAGCGGACAGGACGCCGCAAAGATGGCCGCCGTGGCGGAATGGCGCACGTCGGATGTGTTCACCCCCAAAGGAAAATTGGCCTTGGAGTACGCGGAGCGGATGACGGATTCCGCGCAGGACGTAACGGATGAGTTTTACCGCTGTTTGGAGGAGGCGTTCGATGAGCCGGCGCTGGTTCAGTTGACGGCCGGGATTGCGATGGAGAATTTTCGGAGCAAGTTCAACGTCAGCTTCCGCGTCGAGTCCAACGGACTCTGCCCCCTCCCGGCGGCGGATTGACGCCGGGAGGCCGCGTCCCGGAAAAGCAAGACGGGCGCCCCCGCCTGGAGGGCGTCCGTCCCTGTTTCGCTCGTTCCCGGAACTACTTCGCCATCATCTTTTTCATGTACTGGATGAGCGCCGTTACGTCCTGCCAGATCAGCCGGCCGATGGCGCTGGTGCTGTAGACCGCCACCGCAATCTTGCCGTCCGGGCGGATGACGTAATTCGTCGTGTGGAGGATGTTGCGGTCGGGCTCGTAGAACGCCCCAAGCTGGTCGGAGACCTTCGCCGGGTCGAGGCCGTACGCGACCGGGAAGTTCAAGTCCCACTCGCCGGCGATCTTTTGGGTGTTCTCGATCGTGTCGCTGGAAGCGGCCACGACGCTGATGCCTTCTTCCTTCAGCTTGTCCGAGGCCCGTGCGTAGGCGCCCAACTGCGCCTTGCAGTACGGTCAGAAATAACCCCGGAAGATCAGGACGACCTTCCAGCCGTCCCCCATGTCGCCGCGAACGTTGATTGTCCCGCCGTCGGGGAGGCTCCAGGAAAGGTTTGGAAACGCGTCTCCGGTGTCGAGCGGCTTGGATTCGGATCTGGCCATGGATTAGGCTCCTTCACGTGATAGAGATGCCGGTTTGAGACTGTGTCCCGCCCTCAATCTTCCAATGTTCATTCCTGAAAAATATTCCCGGCCGGCCGGTTGTTCATCTTGGGCCGAGGTCGGGCGCGCCTCAGTTGTGCTGGCTCGGAGGGATGATGGTGACGCCCTCGGAGTCCTCCAGATAGCGGACGAAGTGATACTTGTCCTCGAGTCCGTCGAATCTTTTTCGGGGAAGCCCTTCTTCGACCCCCGGTTCAATCTTGGCGACGACGAAGTGGAGCCGCTTGTCGGTCAGCGCCTCATCCGCCGCTTCCCGGAGCTCGCCCTCGGTGCGCACCGTCCGGGCCTCGGCGATTCCGGCGCCGCGGGCCATGTCGGCCAGGTCGACGCTCCCCGAGGTGTGCGTCGGCGGACCGCCGATGCATTCATAGATCTCGTTGTCGAAACAGAAGATCTTGAGGTTCTCGGGCTGTTGGTTGCCCAGGGTGGCGAAGATCCCGAGGTTCATCAGGGCGCTGCCGTCCGTCTCCAGGCATACGATGTTGCGCTCGGGCAGGCCCACGGCCACGCCGAACGCCACGGGCATGTGGCAACCCAGACTCATCAGGAACAGGCTGTTGCCGCGGGGCTCGGGGCGGATGTGGTGCCACTCGTCCACGATGCCCCCAAGGGAGACGACGCAGGCCTCGTCTTTCATCTTCTCGGCGATGACTTTCAGGGCTTGGTATCGGGTCAATTCTCGATCACCTCCCCGCTGAAGACGACGGCCGTGTGATATTTGGAGGTGTCGGCGGAACGCCGCGCGTTGGTGATGGCCTTGACGATGTCTTCATCCTTCCGGACCACCACGTAGGGGATGCGAAGCGCGTTCAAAAGGGGCTCCATGGTGATCCCGTGGGGGATCCCCCACCAGTTGGGTTCTCCCAGGTCGCCGCGGTAGCTCATGAGGAGGACGACGGGGATTCCATGGGTCAGGCCCAGGCGGGAGAGGGATTCGGTGGCCATGCGCAGTCCCGAGTTCTCCATAATCATGACGGCCTTCTGACCGGTCAGCCAGACCCCCGCCGCGATGGAGGTTCCTTCCCCCTCGTTGGTGACGGGGATGTAGCGGAAGTCGGGGTCCCCTGACGCCTTGACGTAAACGGGTTTCAGGTGGGACTCGGGCAGGGCGCAAACGACGCTCACACCCGCCTCTTTCAGCCCTCGAATGATCAGGTCCGCGCTGCTCTCTTTCAACTCCCTGTCTCCCGTGTACGCCGTTTTTCCGCCGCCCGGTTTCTGGAATCGTGCGACGCTCATGCGAGAGGGAATCATACGCGATGCGGGCTTGAAGTCGCAAATGGCTTCCCCCCGCCGCGCCCCCATTGAGGTATAGGTTCAGATAGATGTGAGACATCTCCTTGGGTAGGGAGTAGGGTTCCAGGGGCCAACAGAGAGAGAGGAGGT
>JASLXW010000405.1 GCA_030740135.1 Nitrospinota bacterium | reverse complement strand
CGGAGATGCTCCTCAAAGATAAGGTCGTCATCGTCACCGGCGCCGCGCGCGGGATCGGCAAGGTGCTCGCCGCCGGGATTGCCGCCCAGGGGGCCAAGGTCGTCCTTTCCGACCTCCGCGATGGAGAGGCGGCGGCCGAGGAGATCCGGCGGGCGGGCGGCGAGGCCGTGTTCGTTCAGGCCGATGTGTCCGTGAATGACAACACCGTCGCCGTGGCGAATGCCGCCCACGAGCAATGCGGCCGCATCGACGGGTTGGTCAACAACGCCGCGTTCCACGCCGAGCTCAAGTACGTGCCGTTCGATGAGATCGATGAAGAGGAATGGGACCGCGTCTTCGCCGTCAACGTGAAAGGGACGTGGCAGATGACGAAGGCCGTTTATCCCTACATGAAAGCGCGGGGCTCGGGGAAGATCATCAACATCGGCTCGAGCACCCCGTTCAAGGGAACGCCGAAGATGTACCATTACGTCGCCTCCAAGGGGGCCGTCGGGGCCCTGACCCGGTCTCTCGCCCGGACGGTGGGCAAAGAGGGCATCTGCGTGAACTGCGTGACGCCCGGCCTGACGCGGAGCGACAGTGTCCTGGCCGCCCGGGGGGCCGCGCTCATGGACGCCGACGAAGCGGATCAGATCGCGGGCCGGGCCATCCAGCGCGGCCAAATGCCCGAAGACCTGGTCGGGGCGATTGTCTTCTTTCTCTCCGACGGCGCCGATTTCATCACGGGACAAACCCTCATGGTGGAAGGCGGCGGTCATATGATTTAACGGATTTGAATCAGTATAAAAGATCCCAGGGGTTGGGACCCCCCCCCCCGAAAACTTTTTGCGGCCAAGCCGGGGGCTTGGCCTTTCCGGGGTGGGTGTTCGTTTGGCGAAGGAGTTCGTTTGTGGCTGGCGGGGGTTTCTCGCATTTGAACAATAGGCCGGCCCTCTTCCGGTGATTGGAAGGTTTGATCTTTTTGTTCAGAGTTCGCGCGCCCCGGGGTTGCGTTTACTTGAACAATTCCACCCGCGAAAAGGCCGAGCAAAGCTCGGCCGCCAAAAGTTTTTCGGGGAGGGGTTCCCAACCCCTGGGAGGGGTCCAGGGGGGGGGCGGTTTTCCAAAAAAGCCCCCCCCCTTGGTCAGTGATTTTGTTCTCATCGACTAAGTGAAAGGGGATACACGTGCTACTTGAGGACAAAGTAGTCATCGTGACCGGCGGGGCCCGGGGGATTGGCAGGGTCTACGCCGGAGGGATCGCCGCCGAGGGGGCGAAGGTCGTCGTCTCCGACATCCGCGACGGCCGGGAGACGGTGGAAGAGGTCCGGAAAGCCGGAGGGGACGCCACGTTCGTCCACTGCGACGTGTCCAACGGCCAAAGCACGGAAGAATTGGCGAAAGCCGCTCACGGGGCTTACGGCCGGATCGACGGCTTGGTGAACAACGCCGCCCTCTATGCCGATTTGAAATACGTGCCCTTCGATCAGATCGACGAAGCGGAATGGGACCGCGTCTTCGAGATCAACGTCAAGGGCGTGTGGCTGATGACGAAGGCCGTCTATCCCTATATGAAAGACCAGGGGGCGGGAAAGATCGTCAACATCGCCTCCGGCACCCCCTTCAAGGGGACGCCGAAGACCCCCCATTACGTCGTGTCCAAGGGGGCCGTCATGACGCTGACCCGCGTCATGGCCCGGACGCTGGGCAAGGAGGGCGTCCGCGTGAACTGCGTCGCCCCCGGCCTGACCCGCAGCGAGAGCATCCTCGAGGCTCGGGCCGACGTAATCGACGCCGAAGACGAGATGCAGATCAAGGGCCGCGCCATCCCCCGAAGCCAGGTTCCGGAGGACCTGGTCGGGGCGATTGTGTTCTTCCTCTCCGACGGGGCCGACTTCATCACGGGCCAGACCCTTCCGGTGGACGGCGGCTCTCACATGAATTGATGGAGCGGGGTGGAAGGGAGAAATGGGGTCAGTGTCGATTTCTCCCCTTGGCTCCTCGGCGGATGGGCCGGCCGGTCTCGATGAGGACGGGCTTCTCCCCTTCACTCCCGTCCCGTCAAATAATCCTCCAGCCGTAGATCCTCAACTCCGGGAATCCTCGCCCTTCGGGGAAACGGGTCTTCGTACCCGATGGGGACCGTGGCGTCTACGCCCATCTTCGTGACCATCCCGTCCCGCGCGAGGCGGGTGAGGACGTACGTCGTCGGGTCGAGTCGGTTTCCGCGCGCCCCCGGCGCAAAAAAGATGTCCCGTTCGGGAACGACGCGGGTCGAGAGCGCCCAGAGAACCTCGTCGTCATCGGTGATGTCGATGTCCGGGTCGAAGGCGAAGGCGTGCTTGATCCAGGGCGTCCGGGTGAGGGCGCCCATGAGGACGTTTTTGGCGTCCCCCTCGTTGACCTTCTCCATCTGAATGTAGGCGTGGAGCAGCACCCCCGAGAGGGGGACCCGAACGGCCCGGACGGTGGGGACGAACTTCCGAAGCTCCCGCAGCAGGTGCCCCTCGTTGGGGATTCCGCTCAGGATCACCTGCTCCACGTACTGGCCGACGTTGTGGTAGATGGCGTCCCGGCGGTGGGTGATGGCCGTCACTTCGAACTCCGGGGCGTCCACGATCTGGCCGTAGTACCGGTGGTATTCCCCGAAGGGGCCTTCGCGCTGCCGGACGTGGGGGAGGAGCCGCCCCTCGATGACGATCTCGGCGTGGGCGGGCACGTCCACGTCCACCGTCTCGCAGCGGACCACCTCGACGGCCTCGCCCAAGATCCCCCCCGCCACCTCGTACTCGTCCGAGCCGTCCTTCCGGGTGATCTGGGACTGGGAGGCCATGTGCAGGGCCGGGTGCATCCCGATCACGAGGGCGCATTCCAGCGGCTCGTTCCGGGCCTCGGCCTTGCGGTGCATGTACTGAAGGCGCTTGCCCCAGCTATAATAAACGCCCAGCCGGTTGCGGCTGATGAGCTTGTTCCGGTAAAGCCCCAGGTTGAACGCCCCCGTTTCGGGGTCTTTGGCCACAAGGACGCCCATCGTGACGTAGGGCGCGTCGTTGCGCTCGTAATGCAGGATGATGGGGAGGTGGCCCAGGTCGGCTTCGTCGCCGACGTAGATCACGTCTTTGACCGGGCCGGTTTCGACGCGCCGGGGGGGGATCCGGTTCGCCTCCCGCGACGCCAGGACTTCCGCGACGCGGTCCTCCGTCGTGTCCAGGGCGACGGCGAGCTTCCTGCGGTTGGTGAGCAGGTTGGTGATGACCGGGAACTCGTACCCTTTCACCCGCTCGAAGAGGACGGCCGGGTGGATCCCCTCCCGGTCCATCTTCGTCGTCAGGGCGATGGGCTCGAACTCGTGGGAGACCTCCCGCGAGACCCGCCGGAGCTCCCCGGGGGCCTTTTCGTGAAGCTGTCTCAGGTAGGTGCGGAGGTCTTTGGGCAACGCAAGCCCCCTTTGCCAAGCCGGGTTTACGAGATCACCGAAAAGAGATGAGCCTGCATCTCTCACAACGATTTCGAGGCAGAGATGTCCATGACCCGAAGACGTTTCCATCGGCTATCAAGGCGCACGGCCGTGCGCCTCTGCGAGTATACCGCGTTTATTCGGTGTAGGACCGGTCTCCGTCCCGGCCCGTCACGCTTCCATTGGGAACAGGTTGTTGGGGCTACGTCAAGACCCGCCCGTAGGGCAAGTCGTTGAGAGATAACCGGTTCACTCGACCGACGCCGTCCGGGCGTTTGCCTTGGTGAGAAATCCGGGTTAGTGGACCTTCAGGAAAACCCGGGCGGCGTGTATTGGATCAACGGAGAACGATAAATGGAGCTGAAAGGCCGGGTTGCCCTCATTGACCTGCCCCCCTGAAAGCCGGTGCAGTTTGAGGGTTAGGATTTTCGTACAGCTTTCGGACTGGATTGG
>JASLXW010000404.1 GCA_030740135.1 Nitrospinota bacterium | reverse complement strand
GTCCAGGCGGCGACGAGGTCATACCGGGCGTCGCGGGAGAACGCCCGCAGGATTTCCTCCGGGTCGGCGTCTTCGCGCCTCAGGAGCGCAAGCGCGGGGCCGTCTGCGGAGCGAAGCCGGGGTTCGGCGAGGCCGAGCGGCATCACGGGAAGGACAGCGGGGTTTCCCACCCACTCGATACCCGGGGAGGAGAAACGTCGGGCCGCCGCGGCCGCGGCCGGCAGCGCCAACAGCGTGTCGCCCAGTCCCCCGCCCCGGAGGATCAGGATGTCCCCGGCCGCGGCCGGGCTTTCCATCTCTACGTCATTCAAGTCTCCGGCCCGTTCCGGCGGACGTCTCACGCCTGGAATTCGGATAGGCGGATGGACCGCTGGATTCGAAATTGAGGATGGGTGGAGGCATGAGGGGTTCGAGCCCGGGGCCGTCCGGGTTCGGGGAATCAAGATCCCGCTTGGGACGTGAGCCTCGCGCGCAGGAGATATACGACGAATCCGATAAACGCGAGGACGAAGATAGAGAACTCGATCGCTTTCTCACCGAGTGTGAGCGCACCCTTTTGCGTTAGATAGTCAAGCGTATTGATCTTGCCCCTGAGGTACGCGATTTCCAATCGCGTCCGCCGGTCGAACGCCTTGGGCAGCCCGGCCGCGTCCGCCGGGGCTTGGGTCCGGTACAGGGTCGCCGCGCGCTCGAAGTTCTGAATCGCCTCTTTCAGGTTTTGCTCGCGCATCGTGCCGTTCACTTGTTTGAGGGCGGTCGCGAGATCGTAATGCAGCCGCGCGTCGCCGGGCGTCCATCCAATGGCTTCCTTGAACGCTTTCGCGGCCTTCAGGTAGTCCGCCCGGGCCAGGTGGGCGTTGCCGATTTCCCGGGCCTCCACCCCCCGCGCCCGCCGGTAGGCCGGCCGATTCTCGTCAAACTGTTCCAGCCCCCGCTTGATGCGCCGGCGGAAGGATGCCCGCTCTTTGCCCGCGAAAGAGGCCGCGCGTCGATTGAAGAGGGCGTCGGCCCTTCGGAAGTACTTGAGGGCCTCCTTTTCACGGCCCTTGAGTCGGCTATAGGCCTCGCCGATGCGAAGGTGAATCCGCGGGTCGTCCGGGGCGTAGCGCAGGGCCTTTTTGTATTGAAGGACGGCCTTGTCGAACCACTCGCCCTGGGCGTGGTATTCCCCGAGGGCGAAGAAATTTTGAATCAGCTTCCTGCGGGGTCGCTCGTACGCGGGTGCGATCTCGAGGGCGCGATTCAGCAGGCGCAGGCCCCCTTTGAGATTCCTGCGCATCCTTTCCTCCCCGAGCCGCGTCATCTCCTGGGCCAAGATCAAGCGCGCCTCGGGGTCCTTTGGAATTTTCATCTTTCCGGTTCGAAGGGACGTTTTTCCGGAGTCTGACCCCGGCGCCCCCGCGCCCGCCGAAACCAGCGGGCCGACCAGGTTGAACAGCCCCTTTTTGGGATTTGAAGGGTTCAGGTTCGCGATCTTTCGGAGGATGTCGGTCGTCAGCGGGAGGCGCTTCAGGGCCTTCAGATAAGCCTCGCGGGCCTGGCTCCTCAGGTGAAGGCTTTGGTAATGGCGTCCGAGGAGCAGGTACGCCCTGGCCTCATCGGGGCAGGCGGCGATGGCCTTGCGGATAAGGTTTTCCCGCACGCGGGTCTCGGCGGTGCCCTCGGCCGCGGTCAGGAAAATCTCTCCCGATTTCGGGCAGAGGTTCTCCTCCGATGCCCGGGCGAGCCCCGAGCCCATCCAGAGTCCCAACAGGGCCGCCGCGATGCGATAGGACCGGCGGTTCAACAAGTCGCGATTCTTTGACATCGCATTGACGGTGAAGCGCCGAGATCGCCGCGTCACCCAGCGGGGCTTCCGGTCCTTTCGGCTCTTATGGGGCGGCGTGAATTCCATCCGGCTTCATTTCACGGAAAGGATCAACAGCGGTTTCTGGAATAAAGATCGCGGATTTTCCCTCCCGCATCCGCCTCGGGGGATGATGAATATTTTCGCGCGAGGCGATAACTTCCAACTTATCGATAACTTAACAGAATCTTACACTGCCCCTGCAGGCCCCGCAAGGCGGGGCCCGCCATGTCTCGAAGGTCCCGGAATGTCGGCACGCCGCCGCCAAAACCGTCCTGAACGGCCCCGCGTTGTCAATCTAAGCTCCTTAAAAATGGGAAGGGCGGGCGTCTTGCCCGCCACCGTCGCAAGGGCGGTTGACATCCATGTTGGTAAGAAATGTGGTAGAAAGAGCGGGAGCGGATGCGGGGTCGGCTGGCGGGCCGACGGGTCTGTTCGGGCATGAGCTGGAATTCATCCGGCATGGCGCATCCAGGATTGAGGTGATCTCATGGAAGGACTCATCGGCAAATCAGTTTCCCGCGTGGACGGACGCGAAAAGGCCACGGGCCGGCTCGAGTATGTGAGCGATTTCCTGCCGCCCAGGGCCCTCATCGGTAAGATCTTCCGGAGCCCGATCCCCCACGGACGCATCGTGCGGCTGGACCTGGAAGACGCCCGCAAGGCGCCGGGCGTGCGCTTGGTGATGGGGCTCGATGACGTGCCGCGGCATCGATACAACCCCATCTATAACCAGCAGAATCCCCATGCCGATGTACAGGTCAAGGACGAAGTCATCCTGGACGACATCCTCCGCTACATCGGCCAGCCCGTTGCGCTGGTCGTGGCGGAGACCGGGGAGCAGGCCGAAGAGGCCTTCTCCGCCATCCATCTCGAGTGCGAACCGCTTCCGGCGGTCTTCGACCTGGAAACCGCCCTGCGGCCGGACGCCCCCGTGGTCAGACCGGAAGGGGAGGGAAACATCAGCTTCGGGTTGCGCGACGCCGACCGGCCCATCTACCTGGGCCGGGGCGACGTGGAAAAAGGGTTTGCCGAGGCGGACGAGGTTTTCGAGGACGAATGGTCCACCCAACGGGTGAACCAGGCGCCCCTGGAGACCCATGTGATTTGCTGCTGGCCGGAGGCGGGGGACCGGGTGGCGGTCTATTCGACGACGCAGGCCATCTTCGGTCTGCGCGCCCGGTTGTCGGAGGCCACGGGTCTTCCCCTCTCGACGTTTCGCGTCATCCGGCCCGTGCTGGGCGGCGGATTCGGCAAGGGGTTGGACCTGGTCGTGAACGAGCCCCTTTGCGCCCTGGCCGCGATGAGGCTGAATTGTCCCGTCCGGATCGCCACCACCCATGAGGAGGAGTTTACGCGGACCGCGAGACACCCCTCCCGGATGTGGGTGAAGACGGGCCTCAAGAAGGACGGCACGCTGACGGCGCGGCACATGAAGGCCTGGATGGACTGCGGCGCTTCGGCCAATCACGGGCCTTCGGTCGTCCTGGTGGGCGGCAACGTCTTCGTCGGGGCCTACAAGACGCCCCACCATCTTTTCGAGGGCTTCGCCGTGTACACCAACAACTTCCCCTCGGGCGCGATGCGGGGCTACGGCGCGGTCCAGACCAACTTCGCCGTCGAGTGCCACATGAGCCGGATCGCCGACGAGATGGGCTTCGACCCGTTCGAGTTCCGGGTGAAGAACTCCTATGAGGTGGGAGACATCTCGCCGATGACCGATCTGAAAATCAACTCCTGCGGGTTGTCCGAATGCGCCGACCGGGCCCGGGCGCTCATCGGATGGGATGACCCGAAGACGCGGGCGCCCCTGGGCCCGAGCGTCAAGGTGGGCGTGGGTCTGGCCCTTTGCGGGATGAAGAACTCGGGGGTGCACACCGGCAAGGACCTGGCGGAAAAGGTGATCGAGTACTGCGGGGCGATCGTGAAGGGCAACGAGGACGGGACCGTCGCCCTCAACACCGCTTCGATCGCGCCGGGGGGGGGGCAGGCGACCACTTTGAGCCAGATCGTGGCCGACGCCCTGGGCGTGCCCCTGGAGCATGTC
>JASLXW010000403.1 GCA_030740135.1 Nitrospinota bacterium | reverse complement strand
GAGCGGCGATGTCGAACAAGTGCCCGGCGCAGAGCCAAGGGTCATTCGTAATGATTACGTCGCCCTCTTCCAGCGATTCCAGGGGAAATCGCTTGAGCACCGCTTTCACCGTGTTGGGTAGAGCGAAGTTGAAAGTGGGCATCGATTCCCAGGCGGTCGCGATCACCCGGCCCTGGGTATCGAGAATCTCGCAGGCGAAATCGAGGGCTTCGCCCACTACCACCGAGAACGCCGTCCGCCAGATCGTGACCCAGCTTTCCTCTGTGATGCTGACGATCCGTTGCCACAAGATTTCTACGTGGACAGGATCTTTCAGGACTTGATCCCTGCCACGCACTGGGATTTCAGGAGAGGTTTGGATTGTCATACCAGCCGTAATCCCTCTGTGCCCCATCGGGCGTCACGAGTTCTTCTTCGATATCCCTGCGAATGGCCTCCGGGGCCCGCTCCTTCGAATCGCCGAACCCCGATCCGCCCGGCAATGCAAGGGTACATTCCGTCGTTTCGTCTAGATCAACGAGAAGGCCTTCGAAGAACTCCTCGACGGGGGCGCCCGGCGCCGTCCGTTTTTGCAGGCGCATACGGCTACCGGGCTGGCCGCCAAAGGGGCCGGGGATGTCATAGCGAAGCGCCTGCGGCCAGACCCCGATGAAGTACTGGCCCCCGGATTCCTTCGGCCTGCGCCGTATGGTGACCCGCTGGCCCGGCGCGCCGCGATACTTTCCCGCCCCTCCCGAATCGGGAATAAACTCCTTCTCCGCCACCAGGAAACCGGTTCGCATTTCAAACATCTCGGCAGAGACGTTTCCCGCGCTCGTGGGGAAAAGAATAGTGCTTTGACCGTCTTCTCGGCTTGAGGCCCCCTGTCCACCGCCCTGGAACATGTGGTCGTTGTAGGCATCCCCCTTCTGCGTCCTCCCGTAAGCCTTGAAAGAGACGGGAAATCCCGTATGGGCCCGTACTTTGTCCGGGATCACCTTTGCCATCGACTGCATCAGGGCAGGCGAAACGGTCCAGGTGGTGTGAGTGCGCTGATTCACCGAGGCGGGGTGTTTGCAGTTGAATACGCTTCCCTCCCGCGCCTTGACGATCACGGGCCGGAAATTGCCGTCGTTACCCGGCACGCCGGGGGCCAGTATGCACTTGAGCGCATAGTTGGTGTGGGACATCAGGATGCTGTAGGTGGCGTTGGTCCCCCCGTAGGGAAATTGGTCCGGGACGTCAAGAAAATCGACCTCCAGGCTATCCCCCGCAACCGTGACTTTCAGCCGGTACCGGAACGGTTCCTCGATGCCGTCGCACCACTGATCCGCCTCGTACACCCCGTCCGGGAGGGCGGTGATGGCTTTGCGCATCGCCTGCTCCGTCCGGCCTTGGATCTCGGAGGTAAGCTCCTCCAAATCGTCCAGGCCGTATTCTTCCATGAACGCCTTCACTCGCTCCGCCCCCACCTGATTCGCGCTCACCATGGCGTGGATATCGCCCACCACCATGCGGGAAAGCCGGACGTTGTTCTCGATGATTTCGATCAGCTCTTCGTTCAGCCGGCCGGCGTCGTAGAGCTTGAGGGGGGGGATGAAGAGGCCTTCGTCGTAGATCTCACGCGTGGTGTGGCGGGCCCGGGTGCCGCCGATGTCAGCCACATGGACCATGCTGGCGATAAAGGCTACCACCTCGTCCTTCCGGTTGAAGATGGGCGTCATCGCCGCAATGTCGTAGAGGTGCCCCGCCCCGAGCCAGGGGTCGTTGGTGGTGAGAACGTCCCCTCGCTTCAGGGTCTCGGCCGGATAGCGCTCCAAGAGGACCTTGGCCGTGTTGGGCAGGGCGAAGTTGAAACCTGGCATCGACCGGCAAGGATGCGCCAGCACGCGGCCGCGCGAATCCAGAATTACGCAGCCGTAATCGAGGGCCTCCCCCACCACGACCGAGAAGGAGGTCCGCCAGATGGTGACCCAGCACTCTTCGACAATGCTAATTACACGCTGCCACATGATCTCCAGATTGATGAGGTCTTTGACATCGATCATCGTCTCTTCTCAGCTTTCCATCCGCACTGGCTCTGCGCGGCCTCCAGCGTAACGAGTTCCTCCGCCAAGTCCCGGCGGAGGGCCTCCGGATCCCGATCCGCCGGGTCGCCGAATCCCGCGCCGCCGGGCAGATCCAGCGTGATTCTCATTTTGTCGTCGAGGTCGACGAATACACCCCCGAAGTGATCCTGTACGGGCTCCCCGGGGCTCGCTGTTCCGTAGAGGCGCATTCGCCCGCCGTGTTTCCCTCCGTTCAGGCCGAGCGTGTCGTAGCGCAAGCCGGTCGGCCAGACCCCGATGAAGTACTGGCCCCCGCTTTCTTTCGGGCGCCGCCGGATGGTCACCCGCTGTCCGGGGGCGCCGCGGTATTTCCCCGTACCTCCCGAGTCAGGTATGAACTCTTTTTCCTCGACGAGGAATCCGGTGCGCATCTCGAACATTTCCACCGAAACGTTCCCCGCACTCGTGGGAAACAGCACGGTGCCTTGGCCGTCCTCGCGGCTCGAAGCCCCTTGGCCCCCGCCCTGGAACATGTGGTCGTTGAAGGCGTCCCCTTCGCTCGTATATCCGTAGGTCTTGAATGACACGGGATAGCCCGTGTGCGCCCGGATCTGGTCCGGGATGACCGGCGCCAGCGCGTGCATCAGTGCCGGGGAGACGTTCCACAGACTGCGCGTGCGCTGATTGATCGCGGCGGGCCGTGTGCAGTTGAACACGCTGCCCTCCGGCGCCTTCACGGTCACGGGCCGGAAGTCGCCGTCGTTCCCCGGCACGTCCGGGGTCAAGATGCACTTGACCAGATAGATGATGTCGGACACCAAGATGCTGTAGGTGACGTTGGTCCCTCCCTGCGGGAGTTGCGGGGGAACGTCCAGGAATTCGACCTCCAAACTGTCACCCCTCACCGTGACCCGCAGCCGGAACCGGAAGGGTTCCTCCATCCCATCGCACCATTGTTCCGTCTCGTACGTTCCGTCCGGGAGGGCGGAGATCCCTGTGCGCACCGCCTTTTCCGTCCGCGTCTGAATCGCGCTGGTGAGCTCTTCCAGATCCTCAAGGCCGTACTCTTCCATGAACGTCTTCACGCTCTCTGCGCCCACCTCGTTTGCACTCACCATAGCGTGAATGTCGCCCATCACCATGGGAGACAGGCGGACGTTGCTCTCGATGATCTCGATGAGTTGCTCGTTCGGCTTCCCTTCTTTGTAAAGCTTGAGCGGCGGGATAAAAAGACCTTCGTCGTAAATCTCTCTCGTGGTATGGCGGGCCCGGGTCCCGCCGATGTCGGCCACGTGGACCATGGCGGCCATGATTGCCACCGGTTTTCCCACGCGGTTGAAGACGGGGGTCAGCGCGGCCACGTCGAACAGGTGCCCCGCACAGAGCCAAGGGTCGTTGGTGGTCAAGACATCCCCGGGACGCCACGTCTCGATGGGGTAGCGCTGCAGGACCGCCCGGGCGCAGTAGGGAAGCGCGAAGTTGAAGGCGGGCATCGACCGCCAAGGGTGCGCGAGGACGCCCCCGCGTTTATCCAGTATCGCACAGCCGTAATCGAGGGCCTCACCCACCACCACGGAAAATGAAGTCCGCCAGATGGTAATCCAGCACTCCTCAGCAATGCTGATCACCCGTTGCCACATTATTTCCATTCCAATGGGATCTTGCGTTGACTTCATTCCGGGCCCTTTTTGCGCGTCAGGCTGTGGGAGGGATGGATTCGCCGCAACAACGGGACAATTAACATTCTCTGAACAAAAAGTGCGTTGATGAAATCATCAAATCAAAAGGAGGACGAAAAAATCCGTTACAACAATGAGGGAATTTGGTCCATGCCCTGGACCTTCCCCTTCGGAGCCGGAGCACAATACGCTTATTCAAGACGG
>JASLXW010000402.1 GCA_030740135.1 Nitrospinota bacterium | reverse complement strand
TCACCCGGTCGCCCGAGGCGACAGTCAGGACGGGCTCCAGGCGATGGTCGAAAGTCCCCCAGTGAACCGTGTCCGGGTTAGCGAACAACTCATGAGTCTTCATTGACACTCCTCCCTTCCAAGGGCAAAAAGTCAGCGGCGTTGTCGGTCAATTCATGAACGAGCCGCCGTCCACCAGCAGGGTCTGGCCCGTGATGAAGTCGGCCCCGTCCGACAGGAAGAACAAAACGGCGCCGATGAGGTCTTCAGGGACCTCGCCGCGCGGGATCGCCCGCGTCGCGATCTGGATCGCCTCCACCCGCTCGTAATCCTCGCCGCGCGCCTCGGCCAGGCTCTCGCTTCGCGTCAGGCCGGGGGCGACGCAGTTGACGCAAATCCCGTCCTTCCCCATCGACCGCGCCAGGACCCGCGTCAAAGTGATGACCGCGCCCTTCGAAACCGTATAGTGGGCGGGAATCGGGGTTCCCTTGAACGGGACGCCCGAGGCGATGGTGATGATCTTCCCCGATCCCCGGTCTCTCATATAGGGGTGGACCGCCTTCGAGGCCAGCCAAGCGCCCTTGACGTTGACGGCCATGACCGCGTCCCACTCCTCGACGGAGACATCATCGAAACCGCCCAGGCGGATGTCCGCCACGCGCGCGGCGTTGTTCACCAAACCATCGACGCGGCCGTATCGGCCGTGGGCCGACCGGGCGAGGGCGTTCACGCTCCGCTCGTCGGACACATCGGCGCGGACGTACATCGCCTCCCCGCCACCCTTGCGGATTTCCTCCACCGCTTCTTCGCCGTCCAGGACGTCCGAGACGACGACCTTCGCCCCCTCCGCGGCGGCGGCCTTCGCGTAGACCCGCCCGATCCCCCGGGCCGCCCCGGTGACGATAACAACCCGATCCTCAAGCCGCAATTCCCATTCTCCCTTTTGGATTCATCAGGGCCGGACGCCCGGCGGCCGCCGGCTCAAGACGCCGCGCCGCACCAGCGGACCAGGAGGACGGCGAACATCTTGACGGTATCCACGTAGGATTCGACGTCCACCCACTCGTCGGGCGAATGGATGCCCCCGCCCAGGGGGCCGATGTTGACCGTCGGCATGTCCGCGTACAGGGCGGGCACCCGCATGTCGCTTCCCACCGGCGTCGCGCCCAGGCTCGTCTTCTCCCCCGTAACGGCCTCGATGCTCTCTCGCGTCACCCGGACGAACGGGTCGTCGGGATCGCACCGGCAGGGGCTGAACTTGATCGGAAGCCACTGGACCTCAGGCGGGTTCTCCTTCAGCCACGGGTCCGAGGCGGCGGCGGTCCGAACGGTCTCCTCGATGAGGGACACGTTCTCTTCCAGGGATTCGTTGTTCGGACCGGATGCGCGCCGGGAACCTTTGCCCAAAGCAGGCTCGGCTGGCACTTCTCTATATTCTGCGAAGAACGGCCATCGATTTTAACAGAGCGTTCAAGCCCTTCCAAGTAGATTCTACGAATTTTTTCCGGCGCGCCGGCCCCCCCCTCACCCCGCGACCGCTCGGCTGAATTCAACAATGCCTTATAATCCCATCCGGCAGGCCTTGCGTTTCTTGATGGCCTGACCGACGGCTGAGGGATAGGTTTCGCCCTCCTTTCCACCCGGAAGTTCCAGATGCTCCATCTCAGCGCGCTCGACCAATCGCCCGTTCGCAGCGGGGGCGGCCCCGCGGACGCCATCCAGGAGACCATTCGGCTCGCGCAGGCGGTGGAGCGGCTCGGCTATCGCCGCTATTGGCTGGCCGAGCACCACGGCGCCGACGGGTTCGCGGGTTCCGCGCCGGAGATCCTCGTCACCCGCGTCGCCGCCGCCACCCGCGATATCCGGGTCGGATCGGGGGGCGTCATGCTGAGCCACTACAGCCCGCTGAAGGTCGCGGAAACCTTCCGCCTGCTCGAGCTCCTCTACCCGGGCCGGATCGACCTCGGAATCGGCCGGGCCCCCGGCGGCGACCCGCGCACCGCCCGGGCCCTGGCCTACGGCTCACAGGTCGGCATCGAATACTTCCCCGCGCGGATTGCCGACCTGGTCGCCTTCCTGGAGGATTCCGCTCCGGCGACGGAAGCGTTTTCCGGCGTCCGGGCGACGCCCAAGGCGCCGTCCATCCCCGAGGTCTGGCTTTTGGGATCGAGCGCCCAAAGCGCGATTTACGCCGCGCAATTCGGCATCGCGTTCTCCTTCGCTCACTTCATCACCCCGCACGGGGGAGACCAAGTGCTCCGGGCTTACCGGGAGCAATTCAACCGATCCGGGCTGCGGAAAGAACCGGCGGGAAGCCTTTGCGTCTTCGTCATTTGCGCCGAAACCGGAGAAGAAGCGCAGCGACTCGCCCGCAGCCGCGACCTGTGGCGCATCCGCATGGAACGCGGAGAGTTGGGCCCCTACCCTTCTCCCGATGAGGCCCTGGCCTATCCCTACAGCGAAGGGGAGCGGATCCGTGTCGAGGCCAACCGGCAACGCACGGTCGTCGGCGCGCCGGACCGGGTGAAAGCCCGCCTGGAGTCGCTGGCCGAGGAATACGCTGTCGACGAGTTGGTCATCTTGACGATTACGCACGATTTCGCGGCCCGCGTCAGGTCCTACGAGCTCCTCGCCGAAGCCCTCGGACTTGAACCCCGCACGGGGGCGTAGGGTGGGCGCTTCGGGTTCGATCCGGGCGGGCCCCGGCCGCTCCGAACCTTGCGCAAGGGCTGGCGGCGCCAAATCGGGCTCGCAACTTCACCCCTGTGACATCGTCACGAGAGCCGCCCCGGCGCAGATGAGAACCACCCCAACCGCCAAGCGGAAGCTCAACCCCTCGGCCTGCCGGAACCAAAACCACGAAAAGACCAGGACGAAAAGGGGCGACGTGTAGACCAGCGGCGCCACGGTGAACACGGGCCCTCTTTGAAGGGCGGCGAAGAAGGCGAAGTGGCTCACGGTCGAGAAGAACGCGCTGACCAGGAAGTAACCGAAATTCTTGCGACTGAATTGAACCCGCTCCGTCCGGGGAAGAAACGGATAACAGACGGCGATGAGCCCCAGCGTCCCCAAAGCCGCCGTGGAGAGGCCCAGGCTCAGACTGGGGATGAGGGAAATCCCCGCCTTTCGGAGAACGGTGGTGATCCCGAATGCCAGGACGGAGAGCGCGGCGAACAGGAAATCATGCCGCACCTCACCCCAGGCCCGGGCGGCGGACCGCCGCTCTTGCGCCAGGAGGATGACACCGCCCATGATCGAGAGCGTCCCCAGATAGATCAGGGAAGAAGGACCCTCGCCCAGGAAAACCGCGGCGGCGAGGACGGCGATCAGGGGCGATGAGGACACAATCGTCGTCGATCGGGCCAAGCCGATCCTTCCAAAGCTCATATTGAGGAGGTTTCTGGCGAGACCCAGCGTTACGCCCGATACCACAAAAATCAACAACCCCCGGATCTGAATCTCCCCACGATCGAAGGTGATCCAGGCGACGGGGCCCAAAACCGCGAGGGACATCAACGCACACGCCAGGGTGCCCGTAACGGGGGTGGACGTGCGCAAGGCGACGCGGGCGGAGGAATCGCCGATCGCCCACGTCAGGGCGGCCAGGATCGCGAAACTCTGGGCTGCAAACACCGGCCTCTCGCTCAAGCTTGACGGTTGAAGGCGTCGATCGCGGCGCGTCGTTCGGTTTCTGAATCTTCACCGCGCAAGGCCTGCCGGTCAAGTCCGGGACACCGTCACCAGCGCGGCGCCCGCGCAGACAAGCGCCACGCCGGCCGCCAACCGAAGATTGATTCGTTCCGCCTCCCGGAACAACACCCAGGACAGGGCCAGGGTGAACAGCGGAGTGGTGGAAATGAGCGGCGCCGCGGTGGCGACCGGCCCCCTTTGGACGGCGGCGAACATCGAGAGCTGGGCCAGACTCGTGAAGAGGGCGCTG
>JASLXW010000401.1 GCA_030740135.1 Nitrospinota bacterium | reverse complement strand
ATCCGTGTAACGCTCCAAAAAACAACGCGGTTCCGGCAACCGTGAGGGTTACCGAAACCGCGTCAATTATGAACCCCATTCAGGTGCGCTACCAGACTGCGCTACGCCCCGTTCCGTCGATTTTCGAGTCGGCTCACGGAAATGAAGATGTGAAAAGGCCCCTCCAATACGGCCTCTTTCATCTCCTTCCGTCACCTTTCTTTAGTCTCTTTGCCCGGGTCTGTCAAGCCGGGGGCCGAGGGTCCCGATCAGGGATTTCGGATGCCTATGGATTCGATGAAATCCAAATATCCATAACAATACGGACGAGAAACCGCCGGCCGGGATGGCGGAGAAAAGGCGGATGCGGGGACCGCCGCCAAGCGGTGGAAAGCGGGCCTTGCGCCACCGGTCCAAAGCGCCTTCGGAGGTGGTCGCCCGCTAATCGAGCTCGAACTGGGAGCGCCAGTCAACGTCCTCCTTCAGCGGGGGCTGGTCTTTCTTGTCCAACAGGAAATCGCCCATCGCCAGATAATCCATATCCGTCCGCATGAAGCAGAGGTAGGCGTCCGCCGGCGTCCGGACAATGGGCTCGCCCCGGACGTTGAAGGACGTGTTGATGATGACCGGCACACCCGTCCTGGCTTCGAAGGCCTTGAGAAGACGGTAGTACAGGGGGTTCTCCGCTTCAGAGACCGTCTGAATCCGGGCGGAGTTGTCCACGTGGGTCACCGAGGGGATGACGCGCTTGCCTTCCCGGACGTCGGCCACCAGGAGCATATAGGGGCTGGGTTGGTCCAGCTCGAACCACTCCGGACAGCCTTCCAGCGTGACCGTCGGGGCGAAGGGCCGGAAGCCTTCCCGAAACTTGATCCGCCTATTGACGGTGTTGCGCATCTCGGGGTCGCGGGCGTCGCCCAGGATGCTCCGGCCGCCCAGGGCGCGCGGGCCGAACTCCATCCGGCCCTGAAACCAGCCGATCACGCTCTTCTCTTCGATGAGCCGGGCGACGTCGCTCACCAGCGTTTCCGGGTCCAACTCGCGATACGGCACGCCTTTTTCCGCCAGGAAGGCCCTGATCTCCCCGTTCGAGTATTCCGGGCCCAGGTAGGCGTCAGGCAGCGGGCGTTTCCGCTCTCGGCCCAGGTAGCGGTGCCAGATCAACTGGGCGACGCCGACCGCGCCGCCGGCGTCTCCGGCGGCGGGCTGGACGTAGATGTCTTTGAAAGGCGTCTGTTTGATGATCTTCCCGTTGGCCACACAGTTGAGCGCCACCCCCCCGGCCAAACAGAGGTTGTCGAGCCCGGTCTCCGCGTGGAGGCTCCGGCACAGCCGCAGGACCACCTCCTCGGTCACCTTCTGGATGGACGCGGCGATGTCGAACTCCCGCTGGTTGAGCCAGGTCTCGGGCGTCCGCGGGGGCCCCCCGAACAGGTCGTTGAACTTCTTGTTGATCATCGTGAGCTTGTGGGTGTAGGCGAAGTAATCCATGTTCAGCTTGAAGCTGCCGTCCGCCTTCACGTCGATCAATCGGTCCATGATGAGGTCGAAATACGCGGGCCGCCCATAGGGCGCGAGGCCCATGACCTTGTACTCGCCGCTGTTCACCTTGAAACCCAGGTAATAAGTGAACGCCGTATAGAGGAGCCCCAGGGAGTGGGGGAAATGGATCTCGTGCGTCAGGGTGATCTCCTTCCCCCGGCCGATCCCTTTGGCGGCCGTGGCCCATTCGCCGACGCCGTCCAGCGTCAGGAGGGCCGCCTCCTCGAAGGGGGAGCAGTAGAAGGCGCTGGCGGCGTGGGATTCGTGATGCTCGGAGAACAAGATGTCCCCTTCATAGCCGTCCAGCTTCTTCTGGATGGTCTTGCGCATAAAGATCTTGTCTTTCAGCCAAAGGGGGATGGCCATGACCCAGGACTTGATGCCGCGGGGGGCGACGGCGAGATAAGTCTCGAGAATGCGCTCGAACTTGGTGAACGGCTTATCGTAAAAGCCGACGTGATCCAGGTCGGCCGTTTCAATCCCGCCCGCTTCCAGACAGTACCGGACGGCGTTCATGGGGAAATCGGCGTCATGCTTTTTGCGCGTGAAACGCTCCTCGGAGGCGGCGGCGACCACCTCGCCGTCGCGGAGGAGGCAGGCGGCGGCGTCGTGGTAAAAGCAGGAAATTCCCAGGATGTGCGTGGCCATCGATTTCCCTCTGAACCGGGCGTTTCGGTGTTGGCTAGAACTGCCGCAGATAGGATTGCGGATCAAGCGGAGACTGCTCTTTCGGCTTCCAATACGTCTCCGCCCCGGCTTCGAGGCGCCGGGAGAGCAGGTCTTTGCCGAACAGACGCATCACGACCGCCACGGGGGTGATCACCACGAAGAAGAACAAGACGAGCAGGATACGGGTGTTGACCCAACCCAACGCGTGGGCGAAGGCCATCCAGCCCTTGAAGAGGAATTTTCCGAACCGCACGATTGCCCGGATCATCATTCCCTTTCTTACAGGCGCTCCGGTTTCGCCGCCGCCGCCCGCCCGGTGGGAACCAGTCGATTCTCCAAGAGAAAGGCGTGGAGAAAACGGGCGATCAACTCGTTGCCGTAGGCGTTAAAGTGCTTATCGTATTTCAGATACAACTTCTTCTCGTTAAAGGGGTCCAGCTTTTGGACCAACTCCAGGTTCAGGACTTTCCGGTCTTTCAGCCATTTACGAAGATGGAGTCCGGTGCTGCTCCCTCCAAAATAGGTGTGCTTGGGCGCCAAAACGGTGTTATGCGACTCATACAGATGCGGGAGCAGCAAAACCGCCAAAGGGATATTTTTCTCACGGGCCATCCGCAAGATGGCCTCAAAGAGCCTCATCCCCTTTCGCCAGTTCTCCCCACTCTGCTCTTCAAGCTTCTTCCGGATGGCCTCCGAGCTCAGCCCCCGCTTGCGCAGGCCGTCCGCCGTGAGCTCCGCGGCGTCGGCCCACCCGACCCATGAGGCCAGATTCAGGTTCTTGCGCAGCCTGTACAGACGCTCGCCCAAAAAGTGGTAGAGGTGCGAATTCGCCCTCAGAAAGCGCTTGACGCCGGCGGGAAGCACGTTGAACCGAAGGGATTCCGGCCGGAGGATATTCCGGCCCCTCAATCGGACGCGCCCCTCGGCGTCCACATATATCGCCTGGCGCAACCCGCCCGGCAGACCGTTATTTCCATCCACCCAATCCTGCTTCGCCAGGTCCCAATCGTTCCAGGGGAGAATTCCCAGCAGGATCAGGTCCGGGTCATAACGAAACCCGATGTCCCGGAGGACCAGGTAATAGTGCGCCAAGTTGTACCCGGGAACACCGCCGTTAATCACCTCGAACCGAAGGCCTTCTCCCGCCCCCTCATTCAATTTGGCTTCCAACCGGGCGGGATACGTCTCGTGGTTTTCCACGCCCAATCCGAATGTGGTCGAATCCCCCATAATGAAAATCCGAAACACCCCGGGCGGTTTTCGAACCTTTACCGCGGAACTCCGAAACCCATTCCGGTTGACCCGGACGGTGACCCTGAAATCGCCATAGGGGCTTCGATGGTCATAAACGGTTCCCGGACGAAGCTCGAAGAGCCATTTGGCGTTCGCGCGAAAGAAAGGCGGCGAAAAGTTTTTCCGGGAATGCGGAAAGCTGAGCATCTGGGGATCGTGGTATCGGACGAACACCTCGGCTCCGACCAGAACCAGCGACACGGAGAGCAGCAGCAAGACAACATTCTTGATCCAGCCCAAGAACGCGTGGGACTCCCGAGACCGGTTGTTTCCGACGTCCTTCATTGCTCTCTCAGGGAATCACCGACGACACGACCGCCCGAACCGTTGCCGGCGAACGCGGCAGACCAATTCCTCATCATCTTGCCACGCACCGGAACCGACCGCAAGAGCGTGTATGGGTTCAAGACATATGAGACACGGGGGCCGTTTTTTTGAATGTC
>JASLXW010000400.1 GCA_030740135.1 Nitrospinota bacterium | reverse complement strand
ATAAATGACGACCAGCGCGGGACTGCCCCCCCGTCGTGACTGTGCCAAGAGTGATGTTCCCAGTCCCGGGACCATGGCGGCCGCGGCTCCGGCGCCAGCAACTTTCAGAAAGTCGCGCCTGCGAATCTCAACCATCAGGATACCCCCATATAATTAACAACGTTAACCTTACTAGAAAGAAACACGGAAAACCGGCCTCGGTTTCTCAAAAAATGAGATTATTTGTGAATAATTATAGAAAATTAACCCCGATGCCAAAGGGAAAACGGCTGCTGTGATATCATCCGACTTGAATGACCCTCCGCGCCGTCATTACCGGGGCCTTCCGCTACACGGGTTCGGCCGTCGCCAGGCAACTCGTCGAGCGAGGATGGACCGGGCAAGACCTCCCGGCACTGAACACATCACCACGGCGCCATTCCGCTTCGAGGAAAGTCACCTTCGAAAAGAACTCGCCGATGCAGACGCTTTCATCAACACCTACTGGATCCGGCTTCCCTGGAAGGGACAGACGTTTGAAACCGCCGTGGAGCGATCGAAAATGCTCTTCCAGGTTGCGAAGGAGGTCAACGTCCCCCGCGTGGTGCCTGTCAGCGTCAGCAATGCCGCTGATGGTAGAAACCTTGGATACTACAGGGGAAAAGCGGACGTGGAAGAGGCTCTTCGAGAGTCCGGATTATCGTACGGAATCGTACGTCCCACGCTTATTGTCGGACCCAGCGACGTTCTGACGAACAATATCGCCTGGTTCCTTCGGCACTTCCCCTTCTTCCCGATCCCGGGCGGGGGCGACTACCGGCTTCAACCGGTCACGCTGGAGGATACCGCGAGGATCATCCTTGACGCGGTGGAGAAATCGACCAATGTCGAGATGGATGCGGCGGGAAAAGCCGTCATGACTTTCCGTGAATACGTCCGCCTGCTGGCCCGCGCCTGCGGCGTCCGCCGCCCCGTCTTCGGCGCTCCCGCCTGGATCGCCTTCGCCGCCCTTCGCGTCATGGACTTCATCCTGGGAGATATCACCCTTACGAAGGAAGAACTCCTGGGACTCGAGCAGGAACTTCTCCTTTCACACGAATCCCCCCGCGGCGGGGAGTCGGTCGAGGAATGGCTGATGGCCAACGGGGAGTCCCTCGGGAAGGACTACATCAACGATATCCACCGGCACTTCGGGAAGGGATCCTCCGTGCCTGTCCTGAATCCGGGAGATTCCGGACAATAATGAGGGCCGCGGCGCGTATTCACCTGTAAAGGAGGCTTTCGATTCTAATGACGAACTTCACCATCGCCATGCTCCTGGCCGGGATTCTGCTTCCGACACAACAGGAGCCCCGGAAGAAACAGAAAAAGAACAACGACGGCCCGTGGAACCACAAGATCCACTTCGCCGTCTCACGCGACTCCCTGGAGTGGAAAGAGGTCCGCACCCCCCTCGCCGAAAAGGCAAGCGTTCCTGACATCGTCCAACTCGAACAGGACTCTCCCGCGGGGAAAAGGGGAACCCTTCTCGTCTACGCGGTCTCCTTCGAGGAGCCGGTTCCGGAATACCCCACCCGGATCGGGGTATGGAGTTCCGGGGACGGCGGGAAAACCTGGAGCGGGATGAAAAGACTCGGGATCAAGGGTGGGAACCTGGATGGACGCGCCGTCGATCCGTCGATCGTCCCCCTTCCCGGGGGAAACCTGCGGCTCTACTTCTACGACATGGCGAAACGGAAACCGTCGAACCGGAACGACCCTTACCGGGTTTACAGCGCCGTCAGCCGGGACGGCGTGACCTTCACGGTCGAAAGAGGAATCCGTTTCGAAAGCGCCGTACCGATGACCGATCCGGAAGTCATCCGTTGGAAGGACGAGTGGCTCATGTTCTTCGCACAAAAAGGTTCCGTGGGCATGGCCCGGTCAAAAGACGGCATGGAGTTCGAACTCGTGGAGGGGTTCCGGATTCCCGACGGGGGAATCCCGGGGGCGATCGCACTTCCCGACGGACGGGTCCGCGTCTACTGCTCCACCCGGAAAGGCATCACCAGCGTCACGCTTGATCCGGAAACCGGGAAATCCAGGGAAGACGAGGGTGTCCGGATCCGTCCCGGCGTCGCCGACCCGGCGGTCTGGCAATGCGAAGACGGCGCCTATGTGATGATGGTAAAACGGTGGATGAGCCGGAAGAAACCGGGGAAATAAACGCACCCGTCCGCGCCCCGGTTCGCTGACGGCCCTTCCCGTTCCCCTACAAGTGGGAAATCTGCTCGTACATCCCGGTGGCTTCGTCATACCGCAGGAACGGTGTCTTTCGAACCCAGGCCATGTCCTTGAACCGGAACGGCATTTCCAGGCAGTGGTCCGGGTAAGCCTCCTTAAGGGCTCGGCAGGCCGCCTTCAATTTGTACCAGGGAATCCGCGGAGAGATGTGATGGGGAAGATGAATGTTGATGTTCATGATCAGCCACTCGAACCAGCGTGGCATCCTGTAATTATAGGTGGAGGCTAACTGTCCCCGGATCGGTGACCAACTCTTCTCGTCGTAGATGACGGAGGATTCGCTCGCGTGGCCGATCGTCACGAAGACGCCCCCGATGATGGCGGAAAACATGATCGGTACGCCGTGCACCTTCATCATCCCCCAGAAACCCCAGTAATGCCAGAAGAGCCCGTAAACGAGACCGGTGCAGACAAGCATGAGAAAATTCGAGAAGAGAAGTTCCACCTTCTCCCGTTGATATTTCTTTTCGCCGACCATGGTACGAACCGACAGGCCCCGGCGGACGGTATTCCTGGCGATCCAGAAAAAGATCCCGAAGGGCAGGGCGTAGCCGAGTTTGATCGCGAAATTCTTTCGCCAGGTCAGTTTCCTGAATTCATCCTCCGTGACCAGGTTGACGTTCCAGTCCACATCCTGCCCCCGCAACTGCGTGTAGGCGTGGTGATGATCATGAGTCAGTTTCCAGGTGTGCGCGCCGTTGAAAAGGGGAGCCAGGCAGAAATATCCCACCACGCGATTCACCCACCGCTTTTTCGAGAAGGCGTTATGTTCCGCTTCATGCCCGACAAGGAAAACCCCGACCAGGATGGTTCCGTGAACGAACCAGAGGAGGAGGAGCGCCGGGATCTGCCAAAGCAACGACAAACCGCTCTCAACCGGAAGGTAATGAAGCATTGTCACCCCGAGGAAGCCAAAGAGAGCCGCCCGGGCAAGGGTCAGCCAGGATCGCCACTCCACCGGTTCGAAACACTCCTTGGGAATGGCCTGGCGCACCACCGGAAGGGTAAGCCCTTCCTCGCTCACATCCTGCGCGATGTTCCTGGTCGTACGAATCCCGCTACCAGATTTCGCCAACGCCTCTGTCATCCTGGTTCCCTACGTTTTGGAAGGCCCGCCTTAAAGACAACCCCTGAGAAAAGAACGAGTGGGGATGAATTCCCGAGTTTCGTCAGAACGCCACGGCAGGCTTTCCGAGCAACTGGTCGAGCACGTCCGCGACGTTATAGGAAACCCGTCCCGGAGAAATGAAACGAAGCACCTCGGACAGTTCACTGCCGCAGGTGACGATCGGATTCTCCTTCTCACCGTCCTTGCGAACCTGGGAAAACCCCGCGGTCGATGCGAGGGAGTTGCAGATGCACTTTCTCCCTTCCGTCGCCTTTTCCCCCCCCCCTTTTTTCAGGAAATCAGCGACCGGTTCGGAAGGACAACGATATCCGATCTCTCCATCAGGACGGCGGTACGCTTCCCTGAGGTACCCAAGATCGCAACACCGGGTCCGCTTGCGATACACATCGGGATCCGAGAGGGTTTCCCCCAACTGGGCGACCTTGAAGGGGAAGCCTGTGGGCGATGCAACGGGATCGGTAAAGACCCGTGCCACTCCCTTCATGACCATGTCGAGCAACTTTTTGCGGATCCCAACCTCCATCCCGGATTCCTCGCACAAGG
>JASLXW010000003.1:16439-28005 GCA_030740135.1 Nitrospinota bacterium | reverse complement strand
TGTCTTCGTCCCCGGCGCGGTGAACCAGTTGCCCCTCCGCATCTCGGCATCGAGCTGGCCGGGCCCCCAACCGGCGTAGCCGACGGCGAACAGGGTCCGGCGCGGGCCTTGGCCGAGGGCGATGGCCCGAAGGGCCACGGGGTTCGAGGTGAAGGCGATGTCCGCGTTCACCGGGACGGTGTTCGGGAGCTTCTTCTCGGTCGAGTGCACCACGAATCCGCGTTCGGGCTGAACCGGTCCGCCGTAGTGCACGGCGATCTCGTCCGCCGTCTTGGGGGCGGCGAGGCCGAGGCGCTCGATGAGGACGGCCAGTTTCATCCTGCCGAGGACGCGGTTGACCACAAGGCCGAAAGCGCCCTTGTCATTGTGCCGGATGACGAGGATGGTGGTTCGATGGAAGTTCGGGTCCCGCAGGTCCGGTGAAGCGACGAGGAGCTCGCCCGGCCGCATTCGGGTCGGCGTCCCCCGAGGGTTCGCCGGACCGGGCAGGACCCTCGCTTCAGGCGGCATCCCCGTCAGAAGGAGGATGGCCGAAAGAGCGACGGTCGTCCGGATGAAGGAGCCGGATCTCATGGTTTCTCGCCCCGGGCGCGCGTATTCCGATTGGCGCGCGAATCGCCGGACGACGCCGCGCCACCGAGTCGCGGGGCGTTCAGCGCGCTTCACCCTGATTCCTCCCGCCCGGCGGCGTCCCGGACGGTGGGTGGTTCGAGGTCATCGAAAGGCCTTCTCCATCCGTGTGTTCACGTCTTCGGCAGGTGGTTGCTGACCTCGATCGCGGCGGCGCAGTACATCTTGGCCGCGTCCACCAGGTCCGAGATTTTCTGGACCTCGCCGGTGCCGGGCTTGAGATTGGGGTCGTCCGGCGCGGGTCCGCACTTGATGGACGGAATCCCCATCTCCACCAGAATGGTGAGATCGGCGTACGTGCTGGTGAGCTGGGACTGGATGGGCTTGACGGGTTTGCCGCGGGCGGCCCGCTGGGCCTCGCGCATGATTTCGACCAGCGCGTCCGCGTTCTTCGACTCGTAGCCGTGGACCGAGAGGTAAAGCTCGGCATCGGCCTCGACGCCGCTCTCTGCTATGACGGCTTCCACCTCGCGCAGGACATCGAGGGGCCGCAGCCCCGGCGGCGTGAAGGCCTCCAGGTACATCGTGCACACGGCGGGCGAGAAATTGGGCTTGAAGGGGGCCCCGCCCTGAATGGCGCCGATGTTGACCTTGGGAACGACTGTCCCGTACTTGAACTTGTATTCGTGCTCTTTCTCGTACCGGCGCGCCCAGGCCTCGATGGGGGCGATCAGGTTGCCCATCTTGACGACGGCGTTCGTGCTCCGGGTCAGGTCTTCGGGATGTTCGACGAAGGGCGCGTACATCGGCTCGCCCGTGCACATGACTTTGATGAACGTGGCCCCCGCCTGGGCCGTCGTGATCCCGAAGCGGGAGGGCTCGGCGACGATGGCGTAATCGGCCACGACGCCGTGGGTCAGCATGTAACGCATCCCGACCCCCTTGCCGCGGTGGGCCCCCCCCTGGTACTGGTCCACGGGGGCGCGGCCGATCTCGCTGCACACCCCCGTCAGGAGGATGTCTCCCGCCAGCTTCACGCCGGCCTTCTTGAGGGCGTGGGCCGCGATGAGGACGGAGGCGAAGGGGCCTTTGTCGTTGAAGATGCCGCTTCCGAAGATGAGGCCGCCCTTGCGCCGGGCTTCGGATTTCCACTCGGGGCGGAGCGGGCCGGCGAACATGGCGTCCGTCGGGTCGCCCGACAGGGCCGTGTCCAGGTGGCAGTTGAACATGAGGATGGGCCCGTCGCCGGACCCCTTGAGCCGGCCGACCACGTTGCCGCGGCCGGATTCCACCTCCTGGTAAAAGGCGGGGATGTCCCGCTGGTTGAGCCAGTCGACACAGAGCCGGGCGACTTCCTCTTCCTTGCCCGTCGGACTGTGCGAGTCGACCAGGGCCATCGCCAGCGCGACCAGCTCTTTTTCGTTCACCTTCGACCAGGCTTTTTCGAGTGTCTTCCTGCTGGTTTTCATCGAGTCTCCCGGGGCGGGGGGTGGCGATTCAAGGGCGAGACATGGGGAGTGGTTACCCCCGTCCGCGAGAATCCACTTGAGGTCTTCCGCTTGTCAGGCGTCGATTTCCGCTTCAACTCCGTAATGCTTATAATATATAATCCATATAAATACAAAGAGTTGTAATGTATTCCTTAATGTATAATATCATATTCTTTATTCTTGGGTTATCCGTCTTCGATGATCGCGACGGCCCGAACCCACCCGCCGCTGCCCCCCTCGATCCGGATGGGGAAGACCGCCACCTTGAAGCCGAAGGGTTTGGGAATCCGATCCAGGTTGGCGAGCTTCTCCAGGTGGCAGTATTCCTTCTCCTGGCCGACCAGATGGGCGGGCCAGTAGGCCGCCGTGTTCCCGGCCTTGAGGTCTTTGATCATCTCGACGTTGGGCCGGTCGTAGCTCCAGGCGTCGATGCCCGTGATCTTGACTCCCTGCTCGACGAGCCACAGCGTGCTCTCGCGCCCCATGCCCGGCTGGCGGAGGAGGAAGTCCGGCTGCTCGAAGTAACGGGTGGCGTCCGTCCGGATGAGGACGATGTCGAAGGGCTTGATCCGGTAGCCGATCTTCTCGACCGCCGCCTCCATGTCCTCGGCCGTGATGAGCTCATTCGGTTTCTTGTGCGTCATGTCCAGAACGACGCCGTTTGAAAAACACCATTCCAGGGGGATCTCATCGATTGTCTTCGAGGGTTGACCGGCGACCGTCGGGCCGAAGTGCCAGGGGGCGTCCAGGTGGGTTCCGGAATGGGAGTTCAGCGTCAGCTCGTCCGAGGAGGCCGCCAGCCCGCCCGGCAGCCGGTCCGGGTCGATGTCGTACATCTTGGCCACCCGGCGGGCGCCTTCCCGGTGGCCCCAGGAAAAGACCCGCGCCGCGTCGCGGTCCATCGAGAAGTTATTCAGCGGCACACTCAGGTCGATGCAGCGGATTCCAGGCGGTCCCGCTTCCGAGGCGGTCACAGTGATCCCTCCGGTTTCTTCCCCGTCTTCTTCAAAGATTCCCCCTTCCCCCCCCCCCCCAGGGTGTGCCCGAATTGGATTGGAAACGCCCAATTTTCGTCTATTTCCCCCCGGGAGCGCAACTCGCGATCGGAATCCACAGATTACACAGATTTTCAGAAAACCAAGATCAACACCCTGGTTCTCATTTCAAGCAAGCGCCCACTTCCACCGCCCTTAACCTTTTTAATCTGCGAAATTTACGGATAAAAAGAAGTCCTCCTAAAGCCAAAAGCCAAATAAAAAGCCCTTTTACACTCAGGGAAATTTGGCTTTGTTTTTCACTTTTCCCTTTGTGCGGACAGGTGCGGTCCCTTCAATCCGCGCCCATCCCCGCGCCTTGCGGAGACCTTTCGGCATCGCTCGGGACGGCCGATGGACGTCCCGAGATGGTCGACCGCTCCCCGACCCCGATATCCGCCGTTCTCGGTTTCATGGTCCTCCCGCCCGCTATGCATTCGCATATCTTTCGTGTAATATGGGAGCCCGGCGACGGGAAATCAAGCGGGATGGCCCCGAATCCCGGTAGAGGGACGATCTCAAAGCCCCAGGACGGCCGACGGGTTGTCGACCATCATGATCCGCAGTTCCTCCCGCGTCACGCCTTTCTCATAGAAACATTGAGCCAGGATGCCGAGGCAATCCGGGGGCGGGGGGTTGTGGCGCGGACCCGTGTCGAAAATCATGACGAAGCGCCGGGCGCCGATCTCCGCGATCGCGCGGCGCATCAAATCCAAAGACTGCCCCTCCCACGCCCACAAAGGCGAGAGGTTCCCGTATTCCAATTCAGCCAGCGCGCCCAGGGAAGTCAGCGCCTTGACCTGGTCGATGGACATCCGCGGGATCTTGTAAAACGGGTGCTGGATGATGACGCGCGGCGCGCCCCGTTCGAGCGCGGCGCGCACGAGCAGGTCCGAATCCGCCGCGTTCAGGTGGCCGGTCGCGAGCGCGGCGCTTCCATCATGGGCCAGGATGTCCTGACAGTCCCGCGTGAGCCGGCCTTCCTGAACGGCGGATACCGGCTCTACGCTCCGCGCCCCGCTCTGTTGGGTGTCATACCCGCCGGTGGCGCCGAAGACCGCCGCGTGCCCGTCGGCGTCGACCGTGGGCATCCAGGCGGTTTTGGCGCCGAGGCGGACGGCCGTTTCCACGGCCGCGGGGTTGAGGCCGCCGGCGTGGCGGTTGAGGACGATGCCGCCGAAAACGTCGATGTCCTCGAAGGGCTGTCCCGCGTCGTAGGCCCGCCCCACCGTGGATTCGAAATGGCACTTGAGCACCAAGGCCCGCATCCCGCGCTCACGGGCCCGCCGGATCAGCCCCCGGTCGTCCAGCAAGCGGGGAAACAGGTCCGGGTAGGGATGACAGTGCAGATCGATCGCGCCTTCGAGCGTGATGAGGTCCGGGATCATCTGTTTCACGGTGATGTCCCCCCCCCCATCGGATGACGCGACGGGATTGGGCTCTATGCGCTGACGCTGCGCCCTTGCCCGAATAGGGAAGGTACGTAGGGCGGCGCGCCGATGGCATCCATGAAGCGCTGCTTGATCGCGGCCGGGTTGAACGGGAACGGCGGGACGACGATTTGGGGATCGGATTCCATGGCCAGGGCCTCCTCTTCGTGGGTGGCGCGAATGAGAAGGATGTCCGGGTCGCGCTCCATTTCCTCCAGAACCCCGCCCAGCCAGCTGTCCGGGACGGACACGGCCACCTGGAAATTGAGACGCTTCAGGGTGTCGAGCACCTCGGAGGGCCGGTGCACGGTTGATGAATTATCCACGCGGAAGCCTCTGTTTCGGGAGGACGCGATGGTTTGCACGGGGCAAACGTCTATGAGGACTTCGGTCGGCGGACGTCTCACCAGAGAACGCGATTTCCGGAAACGGAGGTGATCATCCAAGCGTTCCCAAATGACCACATTGAGTCAAGTTGTTGTCCTCCTCCGCCACCAAACTGCCGCAGTTTACCACTGATTCAGGGTCTATTCGCCGAACTGTGTGCTCATTCAAGAAGGTGGGGCTGAAGGGGGAGGGGGATAGCCGGGATTTCTCACAACCCTTATGATTCGGCGCCGGACGCTGAGGCTCAACCGACCCGCGCCTCCGCGCTACACGGCGATTGAATGCGGCACTTCCGTGAATGACACGGTGTTCCGGCCTTGTCGTTTTGTTCGCTTCCGGCAACCGGCTGATCAAAAACGAGTTGTCAGAATGAAACAAGGCTGGCATCTCGTCTTTGCGAGAAATGCGGGATAGAGGTCAGAGGGGTAGAGGTCGTGTCTTAAAAGGTCGTGCATACACCGGTATAAAGCCCACAGGCGTCAAAGATTTACCCTTAGTAAAAACTTGTGATCTGTCTGGGACATCCGGGAAGGTATGCATCAGGATTGAATCCAGTTCCGCGAATGCCAGCTCCCTAAAATGACAATAGCCGTATCCTCATCTGCAACGAGTGGGAATATGATCATTCAAGACCTGACCCCAATTTTGTCCCCAGGCGGGGCGCGACAGATCCGCCCCGGATTCGCGCAATCCGTGAACCCCTCATGGTCTCACCCGCACCTCGTCATAGAGCGGCGGGTCTTCGGGCAGGGCGACTTCGACGTCCAGAAGCCGGCCCGTTTGCGGGCACAGGAACCAGCGCATCTCGAACAGCCCGCTTGTCGAGCGGCGCGGACCGGCCTCGGCCAGGGAGACTTTGGCCACGTCGCAGTGGTCCTTCCAGTTCTCGTCGATTCCGCACAGGACGCGGCCGCTTTGCGTGCATTGAATGTACGTCTTGCCGTCCACGCCCTTCACGGTTCGCAACGCCTCGCTCAGGTTGTGGAAAGGCGCGTTCTCTTCAATGTTCACCTGCGGACCCGGCCCGTTGCCTTGGGCGGCTTCGAGCCGCTTCTCCAGAAGCTCGCGCCTGCGCCGGGCGGTCGCCTCCGCGTCGAGCGCCGGACGCCGGTCCGGTCCGGCGTCCTTCAGGATGACGCCGTAGAGTTTTTCGGCCCATTGCCGGGAGACCATCCCGGTGATGACGTCTTCCATGACGCGCCCGGGGTCCCGCTCCAGGGGATCGCCGTATCCGCCGCCGCCGCCGAAGCATCCATGAAGCATCTCGCCCTTCTCAAGGGTGTACTCCCCCCAGCCGGCGGGGATCTGTTCGCCGCCGAACTCTTCCACCCGCTCCGGGAAGCCGTCCGCGCCCAGGACTTCGTAGACGTCTTTTCCTTCGTAGAGGGCGAAGTTCGTGTTGTTCCCCGGGAGGCCGCCCGAGAAGCCCAGGCACCGGGTGAAGTCCGTTCCCGTGCAATAGAGCACCAGGTTGACCCGGTCGTTCTCGGCGCCGTGGGCGGTGATGCCGTACTCGGTCGTCAGCCCGCCCCGGAACCGGCCGGCGCCGGCCGAGTCCTTCTGGAGCCGGTGGAAGGTGTACAGGATGGGGAGGTTGAGCTCCTCGAACTCGATGTTCGGCGTCCGGTTGATCGGGTTGGGGATCGTCCCGGCGAAATCGACGCCGTCCCGGAAGGTGCGCGCGCCGCCGCATCCTCCCATGTTCTGCGTGATGGTCGAGACGACGAACTTATCTCCTTTGGTTCCCGTCACGGTCGTGGGCGTCTGCGCGCCCTGCCAGACGCAGGTGGCTTCTTTGCGGTGCGCGTCGCTGGCGACCAGCATCTTGGAGATGGACTCCAGGGCGACGGCGTTGATCAGGCCGATGCCGGTGAGGGTGGCCAGGCAGTTCGGCGCGGGGCGCGTGCAGTTGACCAGGCTCCCCTCCGGCGCGTTCATCGTGACGGGTTTCAGCATCCCGTCGTTCCAGAGGATGTCGTAGCCCAGGAGCGGGAACACGGGGGCGAGAACCGCGCCGTAGCTCCCCCAGTAGGCCGCGTTGAACGGGGCGGGCGATTGCGGGCTGGTGCCGGTGAAGTCGAAGTGGACCGCGTCGTCCGTCTTCGTCATCGCGAGGTGGACGACGTAGTTTTGCCCCTCGGCCTCGATGTAGTGCCGGGTCCGCCAGGTTCCGTCGGGCAGCTCCCGGAGTCTTTTGCGAAAAAGCGTCTCGGACTCGTCGATCAGCCCCTGGGAGACTTCGTCCACCGTTTCCCGGCCGTACTTGTCCATCAGCTCGGTCAGCCGCTCCTTGACGGTGACGTTCGCGGCGATCTGCGAGCGGAGGTCGAGGGCGACGTTGTCCGGCACCCGCACCATGTTGAGCAGCGTGTTCCAGACGTCTTTTCGGACGACGCCCCGCTCGACGATCTTGATGCCCGGACACATGATCCCTTCGTGGTAGATCTCGCGGGAATGCGGGGCGAAGCCGCCGGGGTTGATGGCGCCGATGTCGCGCCAATGCACGAAGTTCGCGCTCCAAGCGACCAGGTTGTCCCGATAGAAGATCGGAGAGACCACGTACGCGTCCGAGCTGTGCAGGGCGGCGACGTAGGGGTCGTTGATCAGGAACACGTCGCCGTCGTAGACGCCGGGGTTCTCTTCGTACTCCCGCAGGACGTGCCGGCACGCCTCGCCGGCGCCGGGCAGGGCGTGGAGGTACCCCATCACCGCCATCAGCAGGCCCCCGTCGGCGCGGTACAGGCCCACGAGGAGGTCGTGGCCCTCCGTCGTCGTCGAGGAGCCGGAGATGTGCTTGAGCGTGATGACCGCCTCGTCCACGACGCGCATGAGCTTGTGGCGGATGATCTCGAACGTGAAGGGATCGACGCTCACGGCGCGCTACTCCTTCAGGGGAATGATGACGTTTTTGTACATGTCCAACACCGCCTTGTGGCCGGGCTGGAGGACGATGGTCGTGACCGGCGTCACGATGACGGCGGGGCCGTCCACGGCGTTGCCGTGCTCGAGGAGGTCGTAGCGGTAGATCCCGGTTTCGCGCCCCTCGCCGTTGAAGAAGACCTGCCGCCTATGGATCAGGGCCTTCCCGGAATCCGGGCCCGCCTTCTCGAACGTCCGGAGCGTGGGCTTGGGAAGCTTCCCGACGGCCCGCAATTGGAAGCTGATGATCTCCATCCCCGCTTCCTGATAGGCTGAGCCCTTGCCGTGTTTCTGCTCGTAGATCTCCGTGAATTGCCGGTAGACGGCCTCCAGGTCCTCCGTAGAGAGCTTCCCTTGGGGGACCGGTGTGATGACCTCGTGCATTTGAAGCCGGAACCGCAGCCCCGCCGTCCTGTGGAAGCGGATCTCTTTCTTCGCGAATCCTTCCTGCTTCATCTCCTCGAGGGCCTTGGCCTCCAGCTCGGCGAAGATGCCGTTGACCTCGGCCGCCGCCGCCGGGACCGGGACGTGCTTCGTCACGGGATACTCATGGGTGACGTCCGAGGTCACGATGCCGAAGGCCCCGTTGACCGACGCCGTGGAAGGGACGACGATCTTTTGGACGCCCAGATCGGGCGAGAAGGCCCCGGCATGGATCGACGCCGCTCCGCCGTAGGAGAACAGGACGTATTCCCGGGGGTCCAGGCCGCGCTCCACCGTGACCTTCCGGACCAAGTCCGCCATCTGGGCGTTGACCAGCCGGTACACGGAGGAGGCCGCCTCCTCGACCTCCATCCCCAGGGGCTCGGCCACCTTTTGGCGGAAGAGGGCCTCGGTCTTTTCCAGGTCGAGCTTCATCTTCCCGCCCAGGAAGTAGTCGGGCTCGACATAGCCGAGGAGGAGGTTCACGTCCGTGAGGGTGGGCTCCTCGCCGCCCAGGCCGTAGCAGATGGGTCCGGGCGAGGCCCCCGCGCTTTGCGGGCCGATTCGGGGCAGGTTCGTCCGGGACTCGATCCACACGATGCTTCCGCCGCCTGCCCCGATGGAGACGATGTCGATCTTGGGGATCAGCGAGTGGTGCCGCAGGATGGTGGACTCCCAGGCGTACTCGTAGGCCCCGTCCGTGATGACGCCGACCTTGAAGCTCGTCCCCCCCAGGTCGCACCCGATGATGTTCGGGCACCCGATCAGGTTTCCGGCGAACTGGCTGCCGATGACGCCCCCGGCGGGGCCGGACTCGATCATCCCCACGGCCCGCGCGGCGGCCTTCGGCACGGGCAGGAGCCCGCCGTAGCCCTGCATGATCAAGGGGCTTTCCGTGAAGCCCAGCTTGGAGATCCGCTCTTCGAGGCCCCGGAGCGACTCGCGCATCTCGGGGGCCACGGCGGCGTTGAGCGCAACGGTGGAGACCCGCTCATACTCGCCGATCCGGGGGGCGAGCTCCGAGGAGAGCGTCACGGGGATGTCGGGGTGGAGCTTGCGGATGGCCTCCGCCGCCCGGTTCTCGTTCTCCGGATTCCGGAAAGACCAGAGAAAACACAGGCCGATGGATTCGGCCCCGCTCTCCACAAGGGCCTTCGCCGCCCCGCCCACGTCCGCCTCATCGACGGGGACGACGATCTCCCCCTGGCTGTCCGTGCGCTCGCGGACGCCCCGGGTCAGCGTTCTCGGTACGAGGGGGGTGGGCTTATCGGTCATGACCGGATGCATGGCCTCTTCGTTGGACAGCCCGGCCCAGCGCCCGTAGCCGCCCCGCGTGAGGACCAGGGTGTCTTCGAACCCCCGCGTCATGAGCAGGCCCACCTTGGCCAGCCGCCGGTTGATGAGGGCGTTCTCCGCGGCGGTCGTTCCCAGCAGAAACGCGTCCGCGCCGCCCAACAGCGTTTCCAGGCCGAGGCCGAGCGCGTCGGCCCCGTCCCGGACGCTGTCGAGCACCCCGACGGAGAAATCGTAGGGCGTCGAAAGGGCCTTGCCCAGGGTGATCGAGCCGTCCGAATCGAGCAGGACGGCGTCCGTAAAGGTCCCTCCCACATCCACACCGATGATGTAGGCCATGGTATGCCCCTTCTTGGTCGCCGGAACGCTTCGGGGTTCGCGGACCACGCGGAGATTCGCCTCCCCCATCCCTTGGGGGAGGCGAATCGAGGTGAAGCCGTCTCACCGAAGTCCACTTCGTTCGGGTTGGACTTCGGTCAATCCTTCTCTTCAGCGTTTCGCAACCCGGTGAGTGCCGCCTACATGGCCCGCTTTGGCAGAAACCGGTTCGTGTAGAGATCTTTGACGGGCACGGCGCACGGGTTCTTGCCGAGGCCGCTCATGATGGCGTCGCGCGTGTATTTGATTTTTGTTTTGGTCATGTAGCCCAATCCGTGTTGCAGCGTCGTCACCGTTATCATGGAATTGAAGGCCGAGTTCCATTTGATCCTCTCTGATTTTTCCGTGGCCTGCGGATAAGACTTCAGGAGGATCCGGACGGCCTCGTCGGCGTTCTTGGCCGTCCAGGCCAGGCTCTTGATGGAGGCGTGAATGAATCGGCGGACCTGGCCGGGGTTGTTCTTGATCCGCTCGTCCAACGTATTGATCGCGAGGGAGTACAGGTTGACCCCCCACTCCGAGAAAACGAGGCGGTGGAGTTTCTTCCCAACCTTGGCCGCGCCGCTTGCAAGGTTGTGATCGAGACTGGTGAACGTCGCAATCGAATCGACCTTGGCCGAGTAGAGGGAAGGCGCCATGGCCGAAGGCGGCATGGCGACCCATTTCACCTTCGCGGCGTCAATTTTATTGACCTTCGCGAAAAGCGGGAAGACGGTTCTCAAGGAGGACCAGACGGGTGCGCCGACGGTCCGGCCTTCCAGGTCCTTGGGTTTCTTGATGCCCGAATCCGTGAGCGTGTAGATGACATTCAGGGCTTTCGCCAGGAGCACGCCAATCGCCCGGACCGGAATGTTCCGGGCCCGCCCCTTGATGATCTCTCCCATGTCCGCAAGACCGAACTCGGCCGCCTTACCGCCAACGGCCTTGACCGCCTTCGCCGATCCGGAGCCCGAGATGACCGTGAGGTCCAACCCTTGCTCCTTGTAGAACCCCTTTTCTCTGCCCGCGAACCAGGCCGCCTGCTGGCCGTCCGGCACCCAGTTGAGGATGAACCGGACGCCCTCCGCGTACGCGGACCCGGTCCAGAGGACCGTGACCAGGGAAACCGCCAGCAGGATCAGGGAAATGGGTTTGAACGAAGACCCGCACTTCGGCATTGTGCACCTCCTTGGTTTGAGATTCTCCCGTTTCTCAGAATTATTGGGCACGCTCGATCAAGAGTCAACGACTGTAAATTCGGATTCCCGGGTGCACGCTCAGGCACGGACGCGGACCTCATCGTGGAGAGGAGGCTCTTCCGGCAAGGCCGCCTCGATATCCAGCGATTGGCCGCAACCGCTGCAAATGTACCCGCGCATTTCGAAGAGATGCTCTCGGGCGCGGACATCGTGACAGGCTTTAACGCGCCGGCGTATGGGTCGTTCAGCAGGAAAACATTGCCGTCGAAGATCCCGGGGTTCTCCGTAGAGCCGGGGCGTCAGGGGCGCCTTCTATAAAACGCATCACTTCAGAAACGATGGCGGGAGGGGGCGGACGGGGGCCTCATTCTTCACGCACCCGAGGCAACCTTCTTGCCCGCGAGCTTCCCCGCGACCTCTTTGAGATCCGTCACGACGCCAAAATAGATGTGCACGCTCTTCAG
>JASLXW010000003.1:9360-16429 GCA_030740135.1 Nitrospinota bacterium | reverse complement strand
AGTCTTTCGGGACAACGAGGTCGAAGTCGTGGAAATATCCTTCGCGGATGGTGGATTCGACGCAGTAATTCGAGTTGATGCCGGAGATGATGAGCATTTGTACGCCCAGCATCTTCAGCTTGGTCGCCAGGTTGGTGTCGAAGAAGCAGGAGGCGCGGTGCTTCCAGAGAATGTGGTCCTCGGGACGGTGGACCTTCTCCATGTCCTCTTGAAGATTGAGCTCGTTCGTCCCCCGGGAGGCGACGAAGATGTTGCGCTTCTCCAGGTGGTTGGGAATCTTGTGGCGCAGGCGCGTCTTGTCGTCGCGGATGTGCTCCTGGATCGACCAGATGATCGGCATCCCCGACTCGCGGCAGGCATCCACAAGGCCGCAGACGTTCGGAATGATGGCGCGCTGGTTCTTGTTGAGTCCGGCCTTGCCGAAGGTGCTGTCGAGATCCAGGAAACCGGTTTGCATGTCGATCACGAGCAAGGCCGTATCGGAAGGGTCGATGTCCCATTCGAATTCGATCACACCGAAATTATCACTCATGGTCATCCTCCTGAGAGACTTTGTCTTTCGGGAAGCCCTTTGGCATAGGCGGAAGCCGTTTGAACCCTGTTTCCATTTTCGGGTGCGATTTCGGGTTTCAACCTCGAAGTCGCGCTCCGAAACCGCCCGACCCTGCATGGCGCCGCTCATGATTCGATGGAGTGAATCTACCATAGGCCCGAATTTCGCGTGGGGTCAAGGCCCTTGTCCTTTGAGGACCAATCCCGGGCATGGGCGATGGGCGAAAAGGAACATTCGGGCGGATGGAGGCCGGCATGATCCCCGCTTTGCTGGAATACCGGGAATCTTTTGGATCCGTTTCTCGTTGACAGGATTATGGGTCTTCGGCGCCCTCCACCGGTCTTTTGGAAGTCCCGGAACGGCCGGCCCCCCCCCCCGTTCGCGGGCTTGGCCGGATGGGTGTCATGTAAGATGGCTGGACAATCCCCCCGGCGATTCAAAGCGCTATGCGGCGCGGGAGCCTCTCGGCCGGAAAGGGGGGCCGGAGAGCGCCGGGTCGTTCCGGTGCGGAGCGCCGATCGGGAACGCTTCTTCGCGCCGTCAGGCGAATGAAGAGGACGCCTTATCCTTCTCTTCACTCCCACAGTCTCATCCGCTTCGCCGGCGCCGGTTTCCGGCGATCCGCCCGCGGGGCCGCCTGTCACCCATCCAGCCGCTCGATTCGGCAGCGGCTCGAACGGTTGGGCGTGGCGCCGCTTACCGGGTCCACCACGCTGCTCCCGATGATCCGGTTGAGGTTGGCGCCCGATTCCGAGAAGGCGTCGTAGCCCGGAAGCTCCAGTTCTTTGCATTCCTGCCACCACCCGTGCTGGGTGGATACAACGTCGGGACGGATGGCGTCGGTCACGCGGGCCCGCACGCGGACGCTTCCCTGCGGGGTCTTGAGGCGGACCCATTCCCCGTCGGACACGTCCAGCGCGCCGGCGGTTTGGGGATGGATGTCGACCTGGGGGTCCGGCCGCAGCTTTCGGAGGCTGGGAATGGCCCGGTGCTGGCCGTGGCAGAACTCCAACACCTTGGCCGTGATCATCGTGAGGGGGTGGCTTTCCGGCTCGTCCGCCCCGGCCGGAAGCGGAGGCTCGAACTTCGGCGTCGGCGGCTGGTTTTTTTCGAGGAAGGATTCCAGGTAGACCTCCACCCGGCCCGTGGCGGTCTTGAATCCCCGGGGACGCCCGGTCTCCGGATTGGTTTCCCGGTATTTATGGTGTTTGACCGGAACGTTGACCTGTATCCCCCCCGGATTCTCTTCCAGGTCCTTCAAGCTGAGCCCCGTGGGCGCGAGCTGGGCGTCGTAGGCGGCCCGGATGTCGCCGTCCCAGAACTGATCGCCCAGCCCCAGGCGCTTCGCCAGCTCGAAGATGATCTCCATGTCCGGCCGCGACTCATGGAGCGGCGGGACGATCCGCTTGCGAAGCTGGACGAACGTGGGGGCGTCGGTTCCCTGGAAGCCCGCCTTGACGTGGATGGATTCGAGGAAGGTAGACGCGGGAAGGAGGATGTCCGCGAACCGGGCGACCGGCGTCTCGAACAGCTCGGACAGGACGAAGAATTCAAGTTTCTCCAGCGCCTTCTGGCCTTCGAGGGTGTCGCAGGTCGAAAGGAGGATGTTGCCCCCGAAGCTCATGATGGCCCGGATGGGGTAGGGTTCCCCCGTCAGGATGGCGCGGAAGGCCTCGTAAGGTGGAAGGTGGGCCGTCGTCCCGGGCGGGCCGAGGGGAAACCGCTCCCAGGCCAGGTTCTTCTCCCGCCCGCCGGGCGGCAGCAGGTGGACGCCGGCGACGCCCATCGCCCCCGCGCTCGGCTGGGCGACGTTGGCCCCGGGCGCGTCGATTTGTCCCGTCAAGCTGAACAGCAGAGAGATGGCCCGGTTTGTCTGCGTGGCGTTGGGGTGCTGCTCGACGCCGTTGTACGTGTAATAGCTGGAAGGCTTGACGGTGGCGAGCATGTGCGCCGCCCGGCGGATGTCGTCCTCGGGAACCCCCGTGATCCGGCTCACCTCGTCAAGCGGCGTCCGCCCGGCGGCCTCGACCAGGTGGTCCCAGGCCGTCCGGTATGCGACGGTCTCCCCCGTAGGCAGCGGCGCCGTCCCGGCGGCGGACAGGGCGGGCGCCAGGGAGAGCCCTTCGAGGTCCTCCAAGGGATGGATCGCGCGGAGCGTCCTTCGCTCTTCGTCCCAGACGATGAACCGGTCTTCGCCGCCCTCGGGGTCGAGATCGCTCTCCCGCAGGAAGCGTCCCGTGTCCTCGCGGACGGCGAACGGCCCCGTCGTCCAGATCCGGGCGAACTCCGGGTCGAACAATCCTTCCGACAGGAGGACTTGCAGCATCCCCAGGGCCAGGCAGCCGTCGGTCCCGGGCCGGACGGGAAGCCAGAGGTCCGCCTTATCGGCGAGGGGGATGCGCCGGGGGTCCACCACGATGAACTTGGCCCCGCGGTCAAGGGCCCGGAGGATGCTCCGGTAATGCCCGCGCCAGGTGTTCTCCGGGTTGTGGCCCCACAGGACCATGCAGGCCGTCCGCTCGAAGTCCGGTTCGGCGATGCCGCTCCCGTAGGTGTAGCGGGAGGCGAAATCCTTGTGCCAGTTGCAGATGTACATGGCCGAGGAGATGTTGGGGCTGCCGAAGGCGAAGGCGAGGCGGTGGAACCAGGTGTTGTAGTCGATGGAGGCGGCGCCGCCGGGCGAGGCCCGGTGAAAATCGACCGCCTCCGCCCCCGAGGCGTCCCGGATCTCCAGTAGCTTCGCGGCGATCGCGTCCAGTGCCTCGTCCCAGGTGATTCGCTCCCAGCCGGGATCGGGGGAGGTCTTGGGTTTCGTCCGGCGAACGGGGTGTTTCAGGCGGTCCGGGTGGTAGAGGAGCTCCGGCAGGGCCCGGCTCTTGGGGTCCAGCTCGACATCGTGCGGTCCGTTGGGATGGTCGGGATCGGGGCGGACCTCGACGAGGCGGCCGTCTTCCACCACGCAGATGATCCCGCTCTGGGTTTTGCTCTGTGCGTCGTAGGTTCGGATCTCGGTCCTTGGCATGATCCTTTTCCCCCTGTCCGCGCCAAAAGGGGCGCACGGCCGTGCGCCTCCTCATCCAACGGGGGAGGTCACCCCCCTTCGAGGATCGCGACCGCTCGCACCCAGCCGGCGCTCCCTCGGGTGATCCGGATGGGGAAGACGGAAATCTTGAACCCGAACGGCTCGGGGATCAGGTCCAGGTTCGCCAGCTTCTCCACGTGGCAATATTCCCGCTCTTTTCCCACGAAGTGGGCCGGGCAATAGGCCGCCTGGTTTCCGGCCTTGAGGTCTTTCGCCATGTCCACCAAGGGCCGGTCGAAGCTCCAGGCGTCGATCCCCGCGATCTTGACCCCCTGGTCCAGGAGCCAGAGCGTGCTCTCTCGGCCCATGCCGGGCTGGTTCACCAGGAAATCCGGCTTCTCGTACCGCTTCGTGGCGTCCGTTCGGATGAGGACGATGTCGTAGGGCTTGATCCGGTATCCGATCTTCTCGACCGCTTCTTCCATGTCCGGGACCGTGATGAGGTCCCCGGCCCCCTTGTGGGTCATGTCGAGGACGACGCCGTCTGAGAAAAGCCACTCGAGGGGGATCTCATCGGCCGTGCGCGCGGGCGACCCTTCGCACGTTGGCGAGAAGTGGTAGGGAGAGTCGAGGTGGGTGCCCGAATGGGTGTTGATCTCCACTTCCTCGGCCGCGAGGGCCTGGCCGTCCGGCAGAAGGTCCGGGTCGAAGCCGATCCGCTGCGCGATCCGCCGTGCGCCCTCGCGGTGGGTCCAGGGGGAGATGCGCACCTGATCGCGATCGAAGGAGAAATTCTGGAGCGGAACGCTGAGGTCGATGCAGCGGATCCCCGGCCGCCCCTCCGATGAGTTCGGCATGTCGTTTGTCCTCCCGCCTTCCGGTTTGCGCGCCCGCCGCGCCCGCGGCTTATTTCCCCTTGGGTCTTTCCAGATTGAACAGCTTCAAGGCGGTCTCGCCCAGGATGTTCCGCCGGGCCCGATCGCTCAGGAAGGGGAGATCGAAGATCGCGCCGGGCGGATCGAAATCCCAGTGGGGCCGGTCCGAGGCGCAGAGGAGCTGGGTCTCGGCGTTGATCATCTTGAACGATGATCTTGCAGTCCCCCTCCTCTGAACTCCGCTTCGCTTCCGGCGAACAGCTCAGCCACGTCCCTTTCCTCCCGGGCGATCAGCCTTCAATCGCCGCGAAAACCGCCCCGCCTGTCCACATCATACATTCGGCGGCCTTCATTTTTCAGTCCTTGTTCCACGCCTGAAGGGCGGTGAAAATCTTTTCCGGCGTCAGGGGAAGCGTCCGGATCCGGACCCCCACGGCGTCATACACGGCGTTGGCGATGGCGGCGGCCGTCGGTGTGACCGTCGTCTCGGCGAATCCCTTCGCGCCGAAGGGGCCCTCCTCATCGTTGGACGAGACAACGATGGCGTGAACCGGGGGCATGTCCAGGGTGGTCGGCAGTTTGTAGTCGTCGAGGGCGCCGTTCACGAGCTGGCCCGACGCGGAGTCGAAGATCATTTCCTCCATCAGGGCGTAGCCGACGCCCTGCATCACGCCCCCTTCGATTTGTCCCTCCACCCCCGGCGGGCAAATCGGGAAGCCCACGTCGTGGGCGGCGGCGAGACCGAGAACGCTCACCTGGCCGGTGTCCGGGTCCACCTCGACCTCCGCGACCTGGGCGCAGAAGCTGTAGGCGGCCGAGATGTTCCCGGAGTGGGTCTCCTTGTCGACGGTTTCGTGGGGCGGGTCGTAGACCCCCCGGCCCATGAAGAGTCGGCCGTTTTTCCGGTAATGGCCGGACCGGGCGATGTCGGCAATCCCGACGCGCCTTTGGGGCGACCCTCGGACGAATATCTCGCCCTCTCCCACGGCCAGATCCGCAGCGTCGGCCTCCAGGATTTCCGCCGCTTCCTGAAGGAGCTGGTCTTTGAGCTCGATGGCCGCCCGGCGGGCGGCGTTGCCGGCGATGAAGGTTGTCCGGCTCCCGTGGGCGCCGAGGTCCCAGGGGACCACGTCGGTGTCTTCGCTGTGCACTTGGACGTCCTCGGGCGAGAGGCCGACCTCCTCCGCCACGACGGCGGCGATCACCGAGTCCTGCCCGCTCCCGATCTCCGTCGCGCCCGTCAGGACCTGAACCGTTCCGTCGTCCTCCATCTTCGCGATCACGCCGCAGAGGTCGGTGTTCCGGTAGACGCGGACCCCGCCGCCGCAGTGGACGGCGCAGGCGATGCCGATCCCCCGGCCGAACGTGCGGTCCTTCTTCTTCCCGGCCCAATCCAGGGCGCCCGCCGCCTTCTCGATGCACTCCCGCATGCCGCAGCTTGTGATCCGGTACCCGCAGGCCGAGACGTCTCCGCTCTCCGTTACGTTCTTCAGCCGGATCGCCACGGGGTCCAGGCCGAGCTTCTCCGCGAGGACGTCCATGTGGATCTCCCGGGCGAAGGTCCCCTGGGGGTTTCCGTACCCCCGGTAGGAGCCGCCGTAGTTCTTGTTGGTGTAGACGATCCTGCCGTCGAACCGGTAATGCTCGACCTTGCTGTACGCGGTGATGTTGTAGTTGGCCGCCGTGAACGTGACGCCCGGGGCCGCGCTCATGTAAGCGCCGTTGTCGGTGACGATCTCCATCTCCTGTCCCAGGATGCGGCCGTCGCGCGTGGCGCCGGTCCGGAGCCGGATGCCCATCGGATGCCGCGTCCTCGACCCCACGAAGTCTTCCGCCCGGGAGAGGATGAGGCGGACGGGCCGCCCGGTCTCCATGGCCAGCAGGGCGCAGATGGGATGAAAGTCGTGCATCTCCATGCGCTTTCCAAACCCGCCGCCGAGGGCCGTTCGGATGATCCGGACCCGGCCTTCCGGAAGGCCGAGGCACTCGGCCAGGTGCTTTCGCAAAAGAAAGGGCATCTGGATCGAGGTCCAGACCGTCAGACGGCCGGTCCGGTCGTATCGGGCGAGACAACCCTGGGTCTCGAGACAGCAGTGCTCGACTTGCGAGGTCTCGAATTCGTCCTCGATTACGGCGTCCGCCTCGGCGAGCGCCCGGTCCACGTCGCCGAAGTTCATGGCCAGCTCGATGGCCACGTTCCCCGAGACGCCTTCATGCACTTCGGGGGCGCCCTTCGCCATGGCCCGCCGGGGGGAGAGAACGGCGGGCAGCTCTTCGTACTCGACCCGAATCAGGTCGAGGGCCTCCTCGGCTACGTCGTCTCCGACGGCCGCCACGGCGGCCACCTCCTCTCCCGCGAATCGGACTTTTTCATGCGCCATCGGGAGCTTGTCGGCGAAGCGCTCGTTTCCGGGGTCGGCGTCTTGTCGGAAGCCGTACCGGAGCAGCGGCGCGTCCCGGGCCGTGAGGATCGCCTTGACGCCGGGCAGGGCCGCGGCGGCCCCGGTGTCGATGTCGAGAATCCGCGCGTGGGCGTAGGGGCTGCGGAGGATCTTCCCTGTCAGCGCGCCCGGCAGCGTGAAGTCCGTCCCGTAAAGGGTCGTCCCGGCGGCCTTGGGC
>JASLXW010000003.1:0-9350 GCA_030740135.1 Nitrospinota bacterium | reverse complement strand
CGACGACCCGATACTTCCCCCCCTCCCCCCCATCCTTCATGCGGGTCTCCGGGTTTGGTTGGAGATCACCACTTGTCTTTCTCATGTTCCGATGGATCTTCGCAGGACCCGTCCGCGTCCCGGCTTGACGAGAATCTCGTTGTCCTCGACGGCGACGACGCCCCCTTGAATCGTCATGACCGGCCAGCCCCGAAGGGTTTTCCCTTCGTAGAGGGAGAAGTCCGTTTGCGTGTGAAGGCTCGCCGGCCGGACCACCCGCCGCTTGTGGAGATCCACGATCACCAGGTCCGCGTCGCTTCCGGGGGCGATGGCGCCTTTCCGGGGATAGAGGCCGAAGATTCGGGCGGGCTGCCGCGTCATCTTGTCCACCAACCGCTCCAGCGGGAACTTCCGGCGGTGAACGCCCTCGTCGAGGAGGACGGGCAGATGGGTGCCCAGAAGGGTGGCCGCACCCCGCGCGCCGATGAGGCCCGCCTCGGCTTGTTTGAAAGCCAGGGTCCGGAGGATGTTGTCCGTTCCCAGGGTGTCGATCACGTCCTCTTCCATTCCTCTCCAAAGGGACTTGCGGTTTTCATCGTCCCGCAGGGGCGGGATGAGCTTGGCGAGCAGGCCCATCTCCGAACGGTGGGTCAGCGTGAGGTAAGGGGAGCAGGTCTCCGCGAAAACGGTCCCGCGCTCTTTCCGGAACTCCTTGAGTCTGCGCAGGGCCTCGGCGGTGGAGACATGGACGATATAAATCCGGCATCCGGCTTTCCCGGCCAGATAGACGGAGCGGTGGACCGCCTCCTCTTCCACGATGTTTGGGTGGCAGTCGGCCCAGTCGGCCAGGTCCCCGTCGGATTTCAGCCGTCCGATTCGCTCGCGGGTCCGGGTGATGATGTCGGGGTTTTCGGCATGGACCAGGGCGATCCCGTCGGAACCGAGCTTCGCGATCTGCCGGAAGGATTCGAGCAGCAGTCCGTCATCCACGGGGACCGACATGCCCTTGATCGGAATGCCGGACATGAACATCTTGAACGAGGTGACGCCGAGCCGCTTCGCGCATTGGGAGATCTCGCGGGCGTGGGACTCGGAGGTGATCTCGAAGTGGGGAATGATGTCGATCGAGCTGTTGGCCTCGAGGGTCTTCGTGAGCGGGCCGAATGCCTTGAGGTGGGATCCGGACTCCCGGATGAAGACCCCGATCATCGTCACGCCCCCGGCCAGGGCGGAGCGCGTCTCGGACCGGCAGTCCCCGGCCATGTCCCCCAGCAGCCCGAGGTGGACGTGGGGGTCGATGATGCCGGGGAGGACGAACTTCCCCTTTGCGTCGATCACCCGCTTCGCGGAGGGTAGAAAGTTGTCGCGCGCGATGGCCCGGATCTTCCCGTCCCGGATCGCGACGCCGCCCCGGACGAGCCCGTCGCCGGGGATGACGAGCGTCCCGCCCCGAATGACCAGATCCGCTTTCACCGCGCCCCGCCTCCTTTCTCTCGGGTTGCTCAGAAAACCCGCTGATCCTCGACGTCCGTGGCGACGGCCAGGAGGGCGCGCTCGACGAGCTTTCGCCGGAACGCCTTCTCCTCGGCGGGCCCGAGGTCAGGGTTGCCCGCGACGTGCGGGATTCCGGCCCCGGTCACGATCCGGTTCGCCCCGACGTTCTTCGCGATTGACGTGAGCGTGGCGATGAGGGCCGCCGGAAGCCCCTGCCGCTCAATCTCCTTCGCGACCGCTGACCCGCAGCGGGTGCATGTCCCTCACGTGGCGGTGACGAGGACCGCGTCCACCCCCGCCGCCTTCAGCTCGCGGGCGATCTCCTTTCCCATCTCCGCCCCAGACTCGTAATACGTGCTGCACCCGGCCAGGGTGTAGAAGTGGTCGAAGACCTTTCCGATCCGTCCCTGTGCTTCCATCTCCCGAAGGGCGTCCAGGGGGACGATCCGGTCGGGGTCCTCGTTGACGTAGGCGGTCGAATACCCCCCGTGATTGCCTTCGTAGGCGGAAGGGTCGAGGTCGTCGAGGCCGGCCAACGTGTACTTGCCGAAACGCGTCGCCATGGTGGATTCGAGCCGATCGGGGTTTCCCTTGGGGACCAGGCCCCCGGTCGTGACCAGGGAGATGGTGGCCTTCGGCAGGTTTTTGACGGGCGGCGCCGGCGGCGTCCGGTCGAGTTTCGGCATCACCAGCTCGGTCTCGAATTCCCGGCCCCCGATCTTCGCCAGGAGCATCCCGATGGCCCGGTCGGCCCCCTTCTTCCCGACGCGGACGTTCCTGCGGAACCCCCGGGGGAAGGTTCTTTCCTCCCGGGGAGGCCCGGGGGTCTCGCCCCGCAGGAGCTTCACGCCCAGGCGGCCCATGGCCGCGAGGGCCGCGTTCATCCCCCGGACGTTGTCCGAGGTGGAAACGATGTAGGCGTCCCTTCGGTACTCCAGGCCCGGGTTCTCCGGCGCCATGCCGGTCAGCGTCGGGATGTCGAGGGCCTGGCCGACCTTCCGGCAGAGGACGCCGCAGGCGTACCCGTAGCGTCCGGCGTTGAAGGCCGGTCCGGCCACGAAGAGATCCGGCTTCGCGCTTTTGATGATCTCCAGCAGCGCCGCCGCCGCTTCCTCGGTGCGCTCGGCGAAGAAGTCGTCCCCGCAAACGGCGGTCAGGACGATTTCCCCTTCGCCGCGCAGGGCCTCCTGAAGCGGCCGTCCCGGCCCCGTGGCCCCCGGAAGGGCGTCGGGGCCGGCCGAGGCCTGCGCCTCCCCGCCGATCCCCGCGAAGAACTGATTCAGGTAATGGACGACCCGCATCCGCTCAGTCATGCGGAACCCTCCGGCAAACGGCGCCGGCAGTGTCGCCCTGAAGGCGGGCGGGACGCCCGCCCCGCCAAAATGGTTGTACGCCTCTCATCGCCACGTGGGGGTAGCCGGGCATCCTGCCCGACCCGGTTTGAAAAATACACCTTCTTGAAGTCCCGACCGACCCTGAGTGTATTGCGCCTCTTCGTTTTTGCCCGTCTAAGCACGCCTGAAAGGCGTTTCTCGACCCCATGTCAAAACTCCTGGACACCCAGCTCATTGTCCCCGAAGAAGCTGACCGGCCCCGGGATCTTGTTGTAGGGGACCTCGACGGGCGCGGCCGGATCCTGGTCATAGTCTTTCAGCCGCTCGCCGCCGATGACCCGGTCCATCCCCGGGAGCGGGAGCATTTCCGCGCAGTTGCCCGCGGCGACGATGGCGTCGGCCCGGGGGCTGGCGTCGGCGAGGGCGCCCTCCGAGGAGCCGCCCGCCCCGGCGAACTCCATCGCCAGAATCGTCGTCTTGATTCCCTTCTCCTCGCACCGCTCGCAGGTCAGCATGAGGTCGGTGTCCGCTTGTCCGCCCCCGTCCTTGGTGATCACCACGCCGTCCACGCCCAGGATGTCCTTTGCCAGGCCGGCCACTTGCTCCGCGTTGAAGGCTTTTTGGGCGAAGAGCTTGTGATGGTTGGCGAGGATGGTGGCGGCGTAGTGGAGGGATTCCCCGTGGTCCCGGTAGAGGGAGCGGATGATCCCGTTGTTCTGGTTGTCGTACGTCATGTTCTTGGTCGGCCGGCTGAACCCGGCCCAGACGACGGCGCCGTCCATGATTTCATTGGGGTGAATGAGCGTCGGGGCCAGCGCCCGGGTGTCCCGCCCATACACGAGCATGTCCCGGAGGTCGCCGTGGGAGTAAAGGAAATAGACATACGCGATTCGGGGCAGGGCGGAGTCCTGTCCCGGCGCCTCCGCAAAGGGAGGCAGCTCGAAATCTTCCGCCGACTCCGGCGATTTTCCCTCGGCCGCCCGCCCGAGGTAATGAGCGGCCCGCACGCCCGCCTCGACCGCCGCCTTCGCGAACCCGGTCCGGCTCAATCCGTCGGCGGGGTTCAGGGTGACGACAACGTTTTGCAGGCCGGAAAAAACGCTGAGGTCCGCACAAGGCCCGGTCATGTCCAACAGGGCGTCCTCGGCCCCTTCGAGGGGTCCGCACGTCACGACCGAGACCCCTTGCAGGACGTTCGTGACGCCGCCGCCCGCGAGGCCGGCGTCGCCGAGGATTCCGGGAAAGGTCTCCCCTTCGCCCGAGACCTTCACGCGGGGCTCGAAGATGTCGAGGATGTTGATGACGCGGCAGGACTCTCCGGGGCGGGCCAGGTCGATCTCGACGGACCGAAACCGCTCGTCCCGGCCGAGAAGGTCTTTGAGCTCCTCCCGATCGAGGAGCAGCCCGCGTCCGTCCAGCTCCGTTCGCGGGGAGTCCTCGATTCGCTCGACCGGATATGAATGGAGTGTCAACTTCAAGGAAATCCCCCGTCTTTCTTTGTCCGACTAGGGACGAAGAGGTCATGAACCGTCGGAATTTTCGCCTTTCCCGGCGCGCTTTGCGGCGTCCGGACTCCTCCTACGGTTCATAAATCCGCACCCGCAGCGGCCCGCCGGTGGCGGGGCAGGCGCTCAGCGCGCACAGGGCGTCCATCTCGGCCACGCAATCAACGTAATCGCCCGGCTGGCTCCGGCCGTCGGCGAGGGCGAACCTCCCTTCCTCCGGAACGAAGTCCACGGTTTGAAACAGGTTCAACGGGTCGGGGATGTCCTCGGCCGGGATGTTCCAGGGCTTGAGGGCCTCGGTCAGGATCTCCCAGCAGCCGACCTCCGGCCGCCCGAGGGCGCCGCCGACGGTGAAGCCTTCCGCGAAGCTGTGGGATTCTCTCTGGTAGACGAACCGGCTACACATCCCGTATTGCAGGTCATGAATGCCGTACGTGTCCTCGACGATGGTCAGCATGATGTTGTTGAACTTGGAGTAGAGGTGATCCCCCGTGGAGATCAAATACTTTCCCGGGTTGGATCGGGTCCGGGACTGGTTGAACCGCTCGCTGAGGTCGTTGGCGTTGAACAGGACCAGGTCGCCGATCTGTCCGCCCTCGACGTCGATGAACCGGATGTGTTGCCCCTTCTTCACGATCCACGCCCCGCCCCGGCGGGCCGAAACGGTTTCATCCTTGAGAACGTTCATCGCGAGCCTCCTGGAGACGGGTCCCGGCTATTGAGGAAAAGCAGCGTGACGCCCCTCGGCGACGGCCGCGATCGCTTCTACGATCTGCACGTACCCGGTGCACCGGCAGAGGTTTCCGGTGAGCGCTTCGCGGATCTCCTCCTCCGTGGGCCGCGGGTTCTCGTCGAGGAGGGCCTTCACGGTCATGATGAATCCCGGCGTGCAGTAGCCGCACTGAAGCGCGCCGTAGTTGACGAAGGCCTCCTGGATCGGATGGAGTCGGCCGTCCTCCTCCTGGAGACCCTCGATGGTCGTGATGGAAGCGCCGCGGGCCTGAAGGGCGAGCATGAGGCAGGACTTGACGTTTCGTCCGTCCAACAGGACCGTGCAGCATCCGCACGCCCCGCTCTCGCAGCCCCGCTTGGTCCCGGTGAGGCCCAGGCGGTCCCGCAGGGCCTCGACCAGGAGCCGGCGGGAATCGATGGCCAGCTCGTGGTCCTCTTCGTTGACCCGAAGCGTGATGTCGTGCCTTTTCATCCTTCTCTCGCGTCTTTGCCCGCCCCGGCGGCGGCGCCTTCAGGGAGCTCCGCTTTCGCGCGCGGCCTTTTCCTTCAGGGCGCGCAGGATCTTGTCCGGGGTGATGGGCAGGGAGGTGATGCGGACGCCCGCCGCGTTGTAAATCGCGTTGGAAATGACGGCGCCGATCGGGACGATGCAGCATTCCGACGCCCCTTTGGCGCCGAACGGGCCGTTCGGATCGTTGGTCTCGACGATGATGGTTTCGATTTTCGGAAGCCCGACGGACCGCGGGATCGTATAGTCGGCGAGACTCCCGTTGGCGAATTGTCCGCCTTCGGAGACGAGGTTTTCGCAGATGGCGTAACCCAGGCCCTGAACGATCTCCCCGTTCAACTGCCCCTCGACGGCGAGGGGGTTCAGGATCTTCCCCAGGTCGTCCGCGGCGACCAGCCGGGTTACGTCCACCTGCCCGGTCTCGGTGTCCACCGTCACCTCGGCCGTCTGGGCGACAAAGGTGTAGGCGGGGGAGATGTTCCCGTAAACGGTTTTCTTGTCCGCCATCTCGGTGGGCGCCTGGTATGTGCCGCGTCCGAGGATTCCGCCGCCGCCGCGCGCGAATTGCTTTTCCCGGCAAACCTCCGCGACGGTGAGCCGCTTCTCCGCGGAACCCTTCATGTGGACGGCCCCGTCCTGAACGTAGAGGTCGTCGGCGGAGGTTTCGAGCATCTCCGCCGCCCCCTCCAAAAGCTGCCGCTTCACGTCGGCGGCCGCCCGCTGGACGGCGTTGCCGGCCGTTATGGTGACCCGGCTGGCCCAGGCTCCGTGGCAGTAAGGCGTCAGGTCGGTGTCGGCGGAGGAGACGGACACGTCGGAGGGCGGAATCCTCAGCTCCTCGGCGGCGATCATGGTGAGCAGGGTCGTGCACCCCTGGCCGATATCGCCCTCTCCGGAGATGAGGGTGACCGTTCCGTCGTTGTTCAGCTTGATCAGGACGTCGGACCCGTCCCAATCGCTGAAGGCCCGGTTCGCGCTGACGTGGATCGCGCAGCCCAGCCCCACACCCCGCCGGCAGGTACCCGTCTCGGGGGCCTTGGGCCGGCTCTCCCACCCGATGGCGTCGGTCGCCTTCTCGACGCACTCGGTCAGGCCGCAGCTATCCATCTTCCATCCATGAACGGATACGTCCCCCTGCCGGATGGCGTTCCGAAGCCGGAGGGCTTTGGGGTCCATGCCCAGCCGCTCGGCCAGGACGTCCATGTGGCACTCCAGGGCGAAGGCCATCTGGGGGTTCCCGAAGCCCCGGAACGCGCCCGTGGGGACCTTATTGGTGAACACGAGGAGGGCGCGGGTCCGAAGGTTTTCTTGCCGATAGAGCGAATCCATCCGGGTCGCCGTGGTCTGCGTGATGGTCCCGGTGATCCCGGTGTAGGCGCCGTTGTCGACGAGGATTTGGGTGTCTTTCGCGACGATTTTCCCCTCCCGGTCCGCCCCCATCCTCAGGGTGATCTTCTGCCGGGTCCGGGGGCGGCCGGCCGCGAAGTCTTCGAGGCGGTTGTTCATGAGCCGGACGGTCTTGCCCGTCTTCCATGCGAGAAAGGCCGAGATTGGGGCGTTGGGGTCCTCCGCCAGCTTGCCCCCGAACCCGCCTCCGACGAAGGGCTGGATGACCCGGACCTTCGATTGGGGAAGCCCCAGGGCCTGGGCGACGACTTCCTTCTGGAAGTAGATGGTCTGGGTGGAGGACCAGACGGTTACGCCGCCCGATGAATCGCCCGCGGCCATCGACCCGGCGGGCTCCATGTAGGCCTGGTACTGGTATGGGGTCTCGTAGGTGTCCTCGTGAACCACATGCGCGGCGGCGAATCCCGCGTCGATGTCCCCCCGGTCGATCCGGATGTCCCGGACGATGTTGCTTTGTCCCTCATGGACCTGGGGGGCGTCCGGCTTCATGGCCTCCTCGGGCTCGAGGACGGCCGCAAGCGGCTCGTAATCCACCCGGATCAGCCCCAAGGCCTCCCCGGCGGCGTCCGCGTCCGTCGCGACAACGGCCGCCACTTCCTCGCCGATGAACCTCACCTTGCCGACCGCCAGGATGTAATGCTCCTGATAAATCTGCCCCCAAAGGATCTTCGGGGTGTCCTCGCCGGTCAGGACGGCCTTGACGCCGGGGAGTCTCAGCGCCTTCGAGGCATCGATGTTCAAGATCCGGGCGTGGGCGTGGGGACTTCTCAGAATGGCGGCTTCGTGGAGACGGGGGTGCCGGAGGTCCGCGGTGTAGTCCGCCGTCCCGGTCACCTTCTCCCGCGCGTCCACCATGGGGAGGGGTTTCCCGATGACCGACAATTCCGTCATCATCCGCTCCTTTTGCACGTCAACAAGGCCTGGGTCCCAAGCGCCCGTTTTGAGGGTTCCGCCGCCTGAAGGGGGCAAGCCCGGGTGAGGGTCAAGCCCATTGGGGCGGTTCTTCTCTCAAGAAAAGAGCGGAGATCCAAATCGATGGCCGTGCACTTGTCGATATTCATCACGTGCACGGTTGAATGTCAAGCGAACGGGTCAAGGTTTCGGAATGGAGAAGGCCCGGCCGGCGGATGCGGCTCGACGATTCTTTTTCAATGCCGTTGCTTCGCGGCCATCCCGTTCAATGCCGCTCCAGGAAATCCCGGACGCGGGCATGAAAGAGGTCGGGCGATTCCAGTGACAAAAAGTGTCCCCCGTCCAGGATCTCAAGCTCCGCGCCGGGAATGACGCGCGCCAATTCCTCCGAGAAATAGGGGGGCGTGCACGTGTCTTCCTTCCCCACAAGCACGAGCACGGGCTTGCGCACCCGCCCGAGGCGGTCGAGCTGGTCGTGATGGATGAGCATCCCGACGCGTTTGGCCGTGACTTCCTCATCGGCCGGATTCGCAAGCCGGGCGACTTCCCATCGGACGACCTCCTCGTAATGCTCCCGGATGTATCGGGCGGACCACCAGAAGAGTGACGACGCCTCCGTGTACGCCCGGAACCCCAGATTTTCGACGAGCGTTTTTCGGGTTTCCAGGCAGCGTTTGTAATACGCGTCCGTCTTGGCCCAGGTCGAGGCCAGGACGACGGACCGGACGACATCGGAATGGTCGAGCGCCATCGCCTGGGCGATGGCGCCGCCCGTCGAGGTTCCCACGATGTGCGCCGGCCCCGTATCGAGCGCCCGCAGGGTCTCGGCCATGTCCGAGGCGTGTTGCTCGATCGTATAGCCCCCCTCGGTCACGCTCGTCCGGCCCGTTCCCCGGTGATCCGGGACGATGGTCCGGAACGCCTCGGCGAACAACCGGATCTGTTTTCCCCAGGAAGCCCCCACGCCTCCAAGGCCGGTGATCAGCATGAGCGGATCGCCCCGGCCGTGGATCTCGTAATAAACCTCGATGTCGTTCACCGCGACTGTCGGCATTCTCTACCCGGAAGACTTGAAGGGGCCGTCGCGCTTTTCGGGAAATTTTTTCATCCCGTTCTCCTGCGTGTATCGGACCCATTCCATGCTTTCTTCCGTGGCGTGGATGATGCTCGTCGTCTCGACGTTGTAAGCCAGGGCTTGCTGGAGCCCCATCATGTCGTACGTGCGGTGGATGGCCTCTTTGTTGATTTGGAGCGCCTTTGGGGGGACGAGGGCGAGGCGGTTCGCGAGCCTCAGCGCCTCGTCCTGGAGGGCGTCGTCCGGGACGACCCGGTTGACGAGCCCCAGGCGGTGGGCCTCTTGGGGGTCGATCAGGTCCCCCGTGTAGAGCAGCTCCTTTGCCTGTTTCAGCCCGATGAGCCAGGGCAGGATGAGGGTGGGGGGGGCCGAAGAATGGCGGATCTCGGGCGCGCCGATGCGCT
>JASLXW010000039.1:11664-14881 GCA_030740135.1 Nitrospinota bacterium | reverse complement strand
CATCCCGCACGAGTTGAAGGGGCAGGGCATCGCCGGCTTCATCACCCTTCAGGGCGGCAAAGAGCAGTCTGAAGAACTGGAGGGGCGGCTCCGCGAGCATGTGGTCCAGGAGATCGGCGCCATCGCCCGGCCGGACCAGATCCGTTTCACCGACGCCCTTCCCAAAACCCGGAGCGGGAAGATCATGCGGCGGCTTTTGCGCGACATCGCCTCCGGCAAGCCGGAGCTGGGGGACACGACGACCCTGGAGGACATCTCCGTCCTTCAGTCCCTTCAGGGGTACAAGGACGAGGGATAGACGGCGAGCCGGGTTTTAGGCCCGCTCCAGGGTGACGGGCGCTCCGTCGGGGACGCGGGTGAAGCGGGTGGCGTCTCCCTCGACCCGTCCGAGGGGGTTCACGTCGCTCGCCGCACGGGGCGCGTCGCCCCCGCCGGGCACGTTGCCCTCACTGGCGGGCGTCGGTCCGAAGAAGATGCAAAACGCCGAGCCGGGCGGCCAGTAGGCGATCTCCCCCACGGCCATTTCGACCCGGGCGTCCGCTTCGGCGGGACATTCAACGGGGATGGAGAAGTAGATCTCCTCCCCCCACCGGTTGGCGGTCCCCCGGATGGGCAGGGCGTCCCAGATCCGGTCGGCCGTGGGGCCATCGTTCAGCCCGGCCCGCGCTTCCACCTCGCCCGCCAGGATGCGGATTCGCCGCCCGGTTTCGGTCATGTCGGGGCACTCCTCACGCCGGCGCGCCGTTCCGTCCCGACCGGCGCGAGGGAAAATCGGTTGACAACGACGGTTCCGCCGATAACATAAACGGCGAATTTCCGCGGGTTCACGGCAAACAGGCGATAACGAATTCCATGGTACCGTCCTCCTCATCGACGAGCAAGACAGAGGTTTCCTACGCGGAGGCCCTGGAGCATCTCCAGGACGACCTGAACGCGGTGGAGGAGGCCCTCACCACCCACTTGAATTCCGACGTGCCGCTGATCCCCTCGATCGGCCACTACCTGGCCCGCGGCGGTGGAAAGCGCATCCGGCCCACCCTGGTGCTGCTGTCCTCCAAGCTGTGCGGCTACGAGGGGGATCGGTGCATCACCAATTCCTGTCTGGTTGAATTCATCCATACGGCGACGCTGCTGCACGACGACGTCGTGGACGCTTCGGAGATGAGGCGCGGGGCGCCTTCGGCCAACGCCCGCTGGGGAAACGAGGCCAGCGTCCTGGTGGGCGACTACCTGTTCGCCAAATCCCTGTGGCTCATGGCGTCGGACGGCGATCCGGACATCCTCCGCGTCGTGTCCAACGCCACGGTCTTCCTCTCCGAAGGCGAAGTCCTCCAGCTCATCAACGAGTACAACCTCGCCTCCACCGAGGAGAGCTACCTGGACGTGATCTACCGCAAGACGGCGGCCTTGATGGCCACGTGCTGCCGTATCGGCGCCATCCTGGGGAACATGCCCCGGGAGGTCGAGGAACAACTCGGGGAGATCGGCTCGAACATCGGGTCCGCCTTCCAACTGGTGGACGACGCCCTGGATTACATGGCCCGGGCGGACCGTATCGGAAAGCCCGTCGGACAGGACCTCTCCGACGGGAACGTCACCCTTCCCTTGATCCACCTCTACAGCTCAGCGGACGAGGGGGAAAGACGGCGGATTCGTCAAGTTTTCTTCGAGTCCAACGGAACCCCGGACGGAAAGCTGGATGACATCCTCGACATGATGAAAAAGCACGGGGCCATCGAGTACACCCTGTCCCGGGCCGCCGACTTCGTCGAGCGGGCGAAGGCCTCCCTGCGCGAGCTGCCGGACGACATGGACCCCTTCTACCGGAACGCCCTCATCGCCCTGGCCGATTACATCGTCAAGCGGGACCACTAGCAGGTTGCGGAAAAACTCCGATGGGTTGGTGTTTTGGCCAAGATTCGGACCTTGCGCGCTGTCATTCCGAACGAGGTGAGGAATCGGCTCAAGCTCGAAACGCGTTATTTTTGAATCAGTTGTATGAATGAGGCTGACTCCGGTGGAGATTCATCGCCGCCCTCGGAATGACAGATTGGGGCATTTCAGACCCCTCAGAATCGTTTTTCCGCAACCTGCTAGGAAAGCCCGGACCTTCTCGGCGGCGTCCCGTCCGCTTGGGCGGACCGGACTGCCGGCAACGGACGCCTTCGAGGAAACCCGTCCGGCCCGGAGGGCGTCCGGGACCCGGAAACCGCCGGGCGCCAACCAAGAGGGAAAACCATGACCGGAAAATCCATCGGCTCCCTGATTATCTTCATGGTTGTGGGCGGCCTCGTGGGGAGCATTCTGGGCGAAATCCTCGGCCGTCTCGTGGGGCAGGGATTCTGGAACAACATCCTGACCACGGGCGTCAACTTCGGCGTTCAAGATCCGGTCCATCAACCCATCGCCGTCAACCTGGGCATCGTCATCCTTTCCTTCGGGCTCGCCATCAAGGTCTCGCTCCTCGGCATCGTCGGCTTGGTCGTTGGCCTGGTTCTGCACCGGAAGCTCTGATTCAGGATATGACGTCTCCACCCCTGGTCCTGGCTTCCGCCTCTCCCCGCCGCAAACACCTTCTCGAACAAGCCGGCCTCCTCTTCGAGGTCCTGCCTTCCGACGTGGAGGAGTCCTACAACGGAGAGCCGCCGGGAGAATTCGCCCGAAGGAGCTCAGCCCGCAAGGCCGCCGGGGTCTTCTCCCTTCGGCCCGCGGCGATGATCGTGGCGGCGGACACAATTGTCGTCCTGCGCGACCCGGCCTCGGGAAAAGACCGCGTGCTCGGGAAACCGGCCGGGCCGGCGGAGGCCCGGTCCATGCTGGCCGGGCTCAGCGGCCGGGAGCACCGCGTGATCACGGGCGTCACCGTCCGGTGGGGAGAGAAGGAGCGGACCGGTTCCCGGGAGACCCGTGTTCGCTTCCGGACGCTCGGCGCGGACGCGATCGGCCGCTACGTCGCCACGGGCGAACCGCTGGACAAGGCGGGGGCCTACGGGATCCAGGGCCGCGGCATTCATCTGGTCGAGAGCCTGGAAGGTTGTTACACTAACATAGTGGGTCTTCCGCTCGGGTTGTTGAGGGCGCTTTTTCTCGGCGTGGGGGTGGAAGCCCTCCCGCCCGGTCCGTGCGGCGCGTTCGCCAAATCGAAGGAAGTCGAGGAATGCCTCAACCGGACACGGCGCTCCTGATCCTGGACATGCAGCGCGACCTGGCGACGCCC
>JASLXW010000039.1:0-11654 GCA_030740135.1 Nitrospinota bacterium | reverse complement strand
TCCGCCTGCGCGGGTTCGCCCGCGAGAAGGGTTGGCCCGTCCTCTACACCCGCAATGTCCACGAGCCCTGGGCGTTCGATCGGGAAATCGGCGGGATCCCCTGGTGCGTCCGGGGGACGCCGGGCGTCGAAATCATCGACCCGTGCAAACCCGACCCCGGCGAGACCGTCATCCGCAAGCGGACGCTGGACGCGTTCTTCGGAACAGAGCTGGATTCCTTCCTGAGGCGGCTCGGCGTGAAGCGTCTGGCCCTGACCGGGGTCTTCGCCAACGAGGGGGTCCTGATCACCGCCGGGGAGGCGGCGCTGCGGTGGTGCGACCTGGTCCTTCCCGTCGACGCGGCGGCCGGCAGGACGGACTTCGACGACGAAGCCACGCTCCGGGAGATCTCCTTCCTCTACCAAGGGAAGCTGACCACGACCGAAGCCCTCCTGGCGGGACGCGAGGCGGACGTGGCGGCGGACACCTCTGTCGCCCCTCCCGAGCAGGTCCGTAAAGAGTCGGTCGAGCTGCCCCCGGCGGAGACCGCGCTGATCGTGGTCGACATGCAGAACGACTTCGCGCGGCACGGCGGCGCGCTCTTCGTCCCGGATACGGCGGACACCATCGAACCCATCCGGTCTCTGCTGCACGAAGCGCGGGAGAAGGGGGCGACGGTCGTCTTCACGCAGGATTGGCACCGTCCGGACGACGCCGAATTCCGGATCTGGCCGGTCCACGCCGTCGCGGGGACCCCGGGCGCGGCGGTGATCGACCCGTTGGAGGCGCGGGACGATGAGCTCCGGGTGAAGAAGCTTCGGTACGACGCCTTCTACGGAACGTCGCTCGACCACGCGCTTCGTCTGAACAACGTGCGAAACGTAGTCGTAGCGGGGACGGTTTCGAACATCTGCGTCCTCCACACGGCGGGCAAGGCGGCGCTCCACGGCTACCGCGTCGTGGTCGCCGAGGACGGGATCTCCTCCCTGGACCCCTTCGATCAGGCCCTGGCCCTGCGCCAGGTCACCGAGGTGTTCAAAGGCGAAGTGTGCGGCTCGGCGGGCGTGCGCTTTGACTGACCCGGCCCTTCCCTGTTGTGAGGCCGGGCGACAGGGATTAAAATGAATCCGTCCAAAATGTACGGCCGTTTGAAAATCGGAGCGGCGGGGGAAGCCCCGCGACCGTGGGAATCACCATGCCCGAGATGAGGACCTGAATCATGGAGCTCGAAAGCGCCAAGAAAGAAGGCCGATTCCGCATCGGCCTCATCGTCCCCTCTTCCAACACCACGATGGAGGTGGATTTCTATAACCACTTGGAGGAGAAGGCCTCCGTCCACATCGCCCGGATGTACCTGGACACGACGACCAAGGAGGCGGAGGAAATCATGGTCCGGGAGTCCGCCCCCGCGGCGGCGGACATGATCCGCACGCTCTACCCCCATGTGACGGTGTTCGGCTGCACCTCGGGCGGATCGATCTTCGGGATGGATTACGACCGGAAGATCGCCGGAGACCTGACCAAAGTGACCGGAGCGGGCCGGACCGTCACCGTCCTCGGGGCCGTCACAGAACAGTTACAGCATATCGGGGCCAAGCGCATCGCCGTCTTCACGCCTTACATCGACGAGCTGAACCGGACCATTCAGTCCTGCATGGAAGAGGAAGGCTTCGAGGTCCTGTCCATCCAGGGCATGGGAATCACGGTCAACTTCGACATCGGCGTGGTGTCGCCCGAGGAGATCCTGGCGTTCGCCCGGGAACGCTTCAAGGACCCGGAGGCCGACGCCCTCTTTTTCTCGTGCACGAACATGAGGGCCCTGGACGCCGTCCCCATCCTGGAGAAGGAATTCGGCAAGCCGATCGTCACCAGCAACCAGGCGGCGGTGGAGACCGTCAACCGGATCTACCGTTCGGTGATGAACTAGAGCGCCGCGGCCGCCCCCGTCTCCGAAGTCTTTCACGCTTCCGGACGGGGGCCGATCGTTTCTTTGCGCGAAAATCCCGCTTGAATCTTCGATGGAATTACGGGCGCCCGCCTACAGGGCGCGAAAGGAAGGACCATGAAACTCGCGGAGCGGATGAGCCGGCTCGGAACGGAGTCGGCCTTCGAAGTCCTGGCGCAGGCCAAGGCCCTGGAGGCGCAGGGGAAGAAAATCGTTCACATGGAAATCGGGGAGCCGGACTTCGACACCCCGGCCCACATCGGCGAAGCCGCCTACCGGGCCATCCAGGACGGCTACACCCACTACGGTCCATCGGCGGGCCTGCGGGAGCACAATCAGGCCGTGGCCGACTATTTCAACAATCACTACGGACTGGACTACGGGGTCGAGAACGTCGTCGTCGCGCCCGGGGCCAAGCCGTTTCTCTTTTTTGCGATCCTGGCGCTGGCCGGAGAGGGCGAAGAGGTCATCTATCCCAACCCGGGATTTCCCGTGTACGAATCCGTGGCGGAATTCGCCGGGGCCAAGGCCGTCCCGCTCCCGCTCCTGGAGGAGAACGATTTCGCCTTCACGCTGGAGGACGTCGCCTCGCGGGTGACGCCGAAAACCCGCCTGTTGATCCTGAACTACCCCCACAACCCCACCGGGGGCATCCTGAGCCGGGAGCTCCTGGAGGGGATCGCCCGGCTCGCCATCGACCGGGACTTCGTCGTCCTGGCCGATGAGGTTTACTCCCGCATGGTGTATGATGGCGAGCACTACAGCATCGCCCAGGTCCCGGGGATGAAGGAGCGGACCATCCTTCTGGACGGCTACTCCAAGACCTTCGCGATGACCGGGTGGAGACTGGGCTTCATCGCCGCGCCGGTCGAGCTGGCCGACGCCATCACCCGGCTCATCACGAACAGCGTGTCCTGCACGGCCAGCTTCGAGCAGATGGCCGGCATCGCCGCCCTGACGGGTCCCCAGGACGAAGTGCACCGGATGGTCGAAGAATTTCACCGGCGGCGCGACTTCATCGTCAAGGGCCTCAACGAGATCAAGGGCGTGAGCTGCAAGAATCCGGGCGGGGCCTTCTACGTCTTCCCCAACGTGCGGGAAGTCCCCATGACGCCCGAGGAGCTGGCCCCCTACCTGATGAGAGAGGCCGGCGTCGCCTGCCTGCCGGGGACTTCGTTCGGCGAGTACGGCAAGGGGCACCTGCGTTTTTCCTATGCGGTGTCGCATGAGGAAATCGAAGAGGCCCTGACGAACATGGACAAAGCGATCAACAACATCTGAGAAATCAGGGGAGAAATGAGATAGCCGCAAAGCCCAAAGTCTTGGTGACGCGCCGATTGCCCAAAGCGGCGATGGACAGGGTCCGCAAGGCGGTGAACGCCCAGGTGAACCCCCACGACCGCCCCATGACCCGCCGGGAGCTCCTGCGGGGGCTCAAGGGGAAGGACGGCGTTCTTTCCCTTCTCAACGACCGGATGGACGGCGAGGCCATGGACGCCGCCGGCCCGGCATTGAAGGTGATTGCCAACTACGCCGTGGGCTTCAACAACATCGTCGTCCCGGACGCCACCGGGCGCGGCATCGTCGTGACCAACACGCCCGAGGTCCTGACGGAGACGACCGCCGACATGGCCTGGTCGCTCATCATGGCCGCCTGTCGCCGAATCGCCGAAGGAGACGACTTCCTCCGGAGTGGAAAGCCCTGGGACTGGGCGCCGCTGATGATGCTGGGCTCGGACGTCCACGGGAAAACCCTGGGCATCCTGGGTTTGGGCCGGATCGGCCAGGGGGTCGCGCGCCGCGCGCGGGGCTTCAACATGAAGGCCATTTATTACGACGCCTTCCGCCAGAAACCCGCGGTCGAGAAGAGGCTGGGCGTTCAGTACAAGCGGTTCGACACGGTCATCAAGCAGGCGGACATCATCACCGTCCACACGCCCTTGATGAAGGAGACCATCCACCTCGTCAACGCCAAGGTCCTGAAGGCCATGAAGAAGACGGCCTACCTGGTAAACACCTCCCGGGGACCCATCGTGGACGAGGCCGCCCTGGCCCGGGCGCTGCGGCGGGGGGACATCGCGGGGGCGGGGATCGACGTCTTCGAGGAAGAACCCAAGGTTCATCCCGAGCTGGTGAAATGCCGAAACGCGGTCATCACGCCGCACATCGCCTCGGCCACCATCGAGACCCGGACGGCCATGGGGACGCTGGCAGCCTCGAACCTCATCGCCGTCCTCAAAGGCAAGAAACCCCCGACGCCCGTCAATCCGGAGGTGTGGCGGAAGCGGAGGAAGTAGGCCGCTCCGCGCGGGTTACGGGTTGGGCGCTTCGGGTGGACCGGCCTCGCTCGCGTCAGGCGTGACGGCACGCGACGGATTTCTCTCTCCGTGAACACGTGAAGACGCGATTGGGCGTCGCCCCCGCGCCGATCTCTCGGGTTCGATGGCGGGCGGGGAATCCCCCTTATCAGCTCCGGCCCAATGCCCCGCGGAGGGTCGAGTTCTCCCGCTTTTGCTCTTCGGAAAGGGGAAGGTCTTTTTGTGTGCGCATCAGCCCGCGCGCGTGCAGGTCATCCATGACTTTCTTCAGATGGAACCCCATCCGGATGCCCTTCAGCCCCAGAAACCCCGACTCGAAGGCGCGGACCTCTCCTCGGCTCGTCGTCAGGTCCCTGAAATAAACCAAAAGACCTCTGATGGACATCCACCGGTGGACCCGGGGATTTCCTTGAAGGCCCTTGACGACAACGATGCGGTGCTTGGCCCGTTCGGGAAGCCTCAGGACCGTGAAGGCCTCGGAGTCGACACCTCCCCGCTCCGGGGAGACAATCAGGTGCGTCACCGACGGAATGTGGTTCTTCCGAATCCATTGATTGACCCACCGCTCCAGATTCATGGCGTCGGCGAACACCACCCGCACCATGAACTCGATGTCATCTGTGCTGTACGTTTCGCCGCCCCGCCGCAGGGCCAGGATGCGGTCCCGCGCGCGATTCGCCTCCGACGGCGCGTTCACCTCTTGCGCGTACGCCGGCGCCTCTTGGAGGCCCGACCCGCACAAGCCGGCAAGAAGAAAGGAGGCGGCCCAGGTAGAGAATTTTTTCATCTTCTACGTCTCAAATCCCGCTCGATAGCCGAGCGCTCTTGCCCGCGTGTCCGCGGGTCGTTTCCATCCATGCAAACGCGGTTCGCACGGACGCTATCCGCTGAGGCCCGACAGCAATCCCCAGACCGTTCGGTTTGTGCGTCGATGGGCGCCGGTTTCAGGCGGGCAAGTCCGTCCGAATCAGTCCCGGCATTTCTACGGCAGGCTGGAAAGCAGGAGGGAATCCAAGTCCAAGGGTCTCAAATGCGAGGGCGTTAAGTCCGAGGAGTATAAATCCAGCGTTTCAACCAGGCCCAACCGGCGTCGCCGAAGCTCAAAGCGATTAACCAATCAATAGCATATAGTAGGCTGTCGTTTCCGCAATCCACAACGTTTTTTGAAAAAACCCCGATTCAACCCGGATCACCCTTCAAGGCCCAGGGGGGCGACTCTCCCCGTGGGGGATTTCCCGCCTTCACCCGGCGGGGGAATCCGGCAGGCGCCACCGCTCGCCGACGGCCATCAGCCGGACGGCCTCCGGGTCTCCCCCGGCGGCCTGGACCGCTTTCTTCAATTCTTTCGGCGGCTGGTCCACGGGTTCGTTGGTGAGGTCGAAGGCGCCCCAGTGCATGGGCAGCATCCACCGGGCGCGAAGCTCTCCGAAGGCCCGGTAGGCCTCGGCGGGGTCCAGGTGAGCGTAGCGCATGAACCACCTGGGCGCGTAGGCGCCGATGGGCAGCATGGCCGCGTCGATGGGGCCGAACTTCCGGCCGTACTCGGCGAACCCTTGATAGTAACCGCTGTCTCCGGCGAAGAAGAATTTCCGGTTCTCCGATTCAATCAGCCAGGAGCACCACAGCGTGCTGTTCACCCCCATGCCGAACCGGTTCGACCAATGCTGGGCCGGAAGACAGGTCAACTTCCAGCGGCCGTGCCGCGCCGATTGCCACCAGTTGAGCGCCACCACCCGCCTGCCCCGGTCCCGGAGCCACCCGGCCACGCCCAGGGGCGCAAACCACGTGACCGTCGCGGGGAGGTTGTCCACCGTCCAGGCATCCATGTGGTCGTAATGGTTGTGGGAAAGCAAGGCGAAGGCGTCGGCCGGAATTCTCCCTACGGGGACGCCGGGCGGATGGAGCCGTTTGGGCAAAAAGGCGCGGGCGCCGAAATGGGGGTCGGTCAGAAACGTGTCGCCGCCGTCCTTGACCACAAACGTGCAATGGCCCACCCAGGTGAAGGAGGTGGAGCGCTCCGGCTCGGACAGATAATCACCGTCATTGGCCACCGTGGGAACGCGGGGCGGCGTCCGCTTCGCCGTCCACCACTCGTTCCGGTAAAAGAGCCTCATCCGGTAATAGCTCAATGGACCGTGCCGCCTCTTCCACCAGGGGTTGAACCATTCTCCGGGCCGGCCGTGGGGCGCGTAGAGGGAGTCCGGCGATCCGGAGAGGAGGCCTTCATCCTCGCGCGAGGGAAGCGGCGAAGGGCCGGAGAACCCGAATCGCCCGCACCCGGAGAGCAGGCCCGCCGCGCCGAGACCCGTCCCGGCCGCCAACCGGAGAAACCTTCGTCTGTCGAACCGGTCCTTCATCCCCGGACCTCCCGAAATCTTCGAGCGCGGTCCCTTTCAAGGCCGGACCTGCATGTCCCCTCTTTATATAGACCATGGGAAACTCCATGAACATTGCAACCCGGACCCTCCATGCGCCGGTCGGCGTTGATGTGCGATGATCTTCGCTTTCACCTGAATACGATCAAGCGGCCCAAAGGGTTGGAATGATTTGACGAAAGCGACTTTCGAGATTAGACTGAGAAACTCGGTAAACAGGAGGGAGAAACAATCAAGGGCGGCCCGGGTCGCCTTGGAGAACGTGGAGGAATCACGGCTGTGTCCCAACCCCCGGTGATCATCTACACGACTGATCCTTGCGGATACTGCAAGATGGCGAAAACCCTTTTCGATAAGAAAGGAGTCGCATATGAAGAGAAAATGGTTTTCGGCGGAACCCCCGAATGGAAAGAAATGCTGACCGTCACCGACGGCGCCAAGACCGTGCCCCATGTCCTGATCAATGGTCGGACCGTAGGGGGGTACCCGGATCTGTTGAAACTCCAAAAGTCCGGAGAGCTGGATTCGCTCTTGAACCTCGCTTGAGGGATTAGGGCGTTCTATTGGAGCGCCGGGGGTTTTATCTCCGGCGCCGGCCGACATAAACCGCGGAAATCAGCCCCGTGCGGCGAGGCCGCGTCGGGAGGTTTCCTGAGACTTCAACCGAGGCATTGCGTCCATTGCTTCGGGGGGCTGAATGGTCAAAGACGCAAGTTTGCCCGTAGAGCGTGCTCCAGGACGGAACGCGCTCGAGCGGACCCGGGACACGAAAAAGACCGTCGAGCGCGCCCGGGATTGGATTCTGGCGCGTCAGGATCAGGAAGAGGGTTTTTGGGTCGCCGAGCTTCAGGCGGACACGACCCTCACGTCGGACTACGTGATGTTGAGGGCCTTCCTGGACACCCTCGACGAAAAGGTCAAGCGGAAAGCCGTCCGGCATCTGGAGATGGAACAGCTTCCCGACGGAGGCTGGAACACCTACGCGGGCGGCCCGTCGGAAATCAACGCGACCGTCAAGGCCTACTTCGCCCTCAAGCTGGCGGGGCTCAAGGAGGACGTCCCCACCCTCCTCCGCGCACGAGAGGCCGTCCACCGGCTGGGCGGACTCGAGCGGGCCAACATCTTCACCAAAATCTACCTGGCGCTCCACGGGCAAGTGGATTGGGAGCACATTCCATCCATGCCGGTGGAGCTCATCTTCGCGCCCAACTGGCTTTACATAAACATTTATGAGTTCTCTTACTGGACCCGGACGATCATTGTGCCGCTGTTCATCATCGCGGCCGTTAAGCCGAAAATACAGGTCCTCCCCCCGGACGCGTTGAAAGAGATCTACCTGAAGGGACCCTCCAAAGCGGACTGGTTTCAGAACGGAAACCGGACCTTCCTGCGCACCCTGTTCCTGATCGGGGACTCCGTTCTGAAGTTCCTGGAAAAGAAACACATCTCCGAGATCCGGGCCCGCGCCGTCCAGAAGGCCGAAAAGTGGATACTCGAACGCCATTTCAAGACCGACGGCCTCGGGGCCATCTACCCCGCGATGGCCAACGCCATCATCGCCATGAAGGCCCTGGGGTACGACGAGAAAGAAAATTCCACCCTGGCCAAAGCCCTCCAGGATTTTCAAGACCTGGTCATCGAAGAGCCGGATCACCTTCGGGTCCAGCCCTGCGTATCGCCCGTCTGGGACACCGCCCTCGCTTGTTACGCCTTGCGGGAGGCCGGGGTCTCCGGCGAGCATCCGGCCCTGGTGAAGGCCGCGAACTGGCTCCTGGACAAACAGACCCGCACCAAGGGCGACTGGCAGATCAAGGGAAACGGCATGCAGGCGGGGGGCTGGTATTTTCAGTTCCAGAACGAGTACTATCCCGACAACGACGACACCAGCGTCGTTCTGATGAGTCTTCAAAAAATCGACATCCGCGACGAGAAACGCAAGGCCGAGGCCGTCGATCGGGGCCTCCGATGGGTTCTCGGTATGCAGTGCAAGGACGGCGGTTGGAGCGCCTTCGAGCGCAACGTCAACAAAATCATTCTGAACAGCATCCCCTACGCCGATCATGGCGCGGTCCTGGACCCCAGCACGTCCGACCTGACGGGCAGGGTCCTGGAGTTGCTGGGGCGGTTCGGCGACAACAAGAAAAGCCCCGCCGTGCGCCGGGCCGTCCGGTTCCTGAAAAAAGAGCAGGAGTACGACGGATGCTGGTACGGACGTTGGGGCGTCAATTACATCTACGGCACCCATCTCGTCCTCCAAGGCCTCGCCAGCGTGAAAGAAGACATGACCGCCCCTTACGTCAGGAAGGCCGTCCGGTGGCTACTGGATCACCAGAACGAAGACGGGGGCTGGGGCGAAACGATCGCGTCGTACGACAATCCCGACCTGCGCGGGCAGGGACCGAGCACGCCCTCCCAAACCGCCTGGGCGATCACCGGACTGATGGCCGCCGGGGAGATCCGACATCCCGCCGTCTCGCGGGGCGTTGAGTTCCTCCTCGATCGACAAACACACGATGGGACCTGGGAAGAAGAAGAGTGGACGGGCACGGGCTTCCCCAAGGTCTTTTACCTGCGGTATCATTTGTATCGCCATTATTTTCCGCTCATGGCCCTCGGACGCTATCACCGCCTCACCGCCTGACTCGAAGGTTTCCGGTGGCACCGGATGCACCCCAATCCGCGACACCTCCAATCGGGATTCTCTCCGCTTTCCGAATGGAGGTGTCCGCCCTCGCTCGAGGCCTGACCTCTCCCGGCAAAATCCTCATCGGCGGGAAAAGGGCCTGGCGGGGGAGACTCGGACACCTCGGCGTCATCGTCCTTCCCGGGGGGATGGGCGGCGAGAAGACGTCGGCATCCTCAAGGGCCCTGCTCGACCGGGGCGTGTCGGCGATCCTCTGCGTCGGATCGGCCGGCGCCCTGGACGACCGGCTCCAAGTGGGAGACATCGTGATTGCGGAGTGGGTGGTCTCGGCGGGCGACCCCGCGTCGCGCAAGTCGTGCGACCCCGGCATGGCCGACAGGGCCAAAAGGCTGGCGGGCGAAAGAGGATTCGGAACGTTCGCGGGCGGTCTGGCCGGCGCGGCCCAACCCGCAACAACCCCCGGCGAGAAAGCGCGATTGTGGACCGCCACCGGCGCGCTGGCCGTGGATCTGGAGAGCGCGGCGGCGGCGGCGGCGGCCGAAGCGGCCGGCGGCGTCCCGTTCCTGGCCGTCCGGGTCATCACGGACGATTCCCGGACCGCGCTCCCCGACTTCCGCTCCGGCTGGAAGAAACCCGCCAGGCTGCTCAAGGACGGGGCGGGGTTTGTCGGGCGGATTGCGGCGATGCGCCGGGCCCTTCGCGCGCATCAGGAATTCCTGCGCCTCTTTCTCAGCCGCTTCCCTCCCCCATCCGACGACCCGTCGCACGTCGGCCGCTCGCCCGGCGGTCAGGCGGACAGGCGCTCCTGATGAGGCCATCCATGCGGCGGGCCATGAAGGGGGCGGCATTCGCCCTGCTCCCCGCCGTCGCCCTGCTCCTTGCCGGGGAGCTGGGAGCCCGCGCGCTCCTCTTCGTGCGACACGGGTACGACCCGAAATGGTTCATCGCGCCCTTTGGCTGGGAGCGGGGCGACCGGTCGGCTTCCGAATTCGCGAACCGCCGCTTGCAGGGCAAGGCGCAGGGGGCGGCGGTGGAAAGGCCGGGCCGGTCGGGCGAAACCTTTGAGAAGAAGAAACGGCCGGCCGGATCACCGCCTCCGGGGGCGGCGCCGGGCAAGGGGGGGGGGCCGCCCGCTCCGGTGGAGGTCTTCCTGGGGCCGGCCCGGTGGACCGGGAACATCCGGTTCGAATTCAAGGACGCCTGTGGGGGCCGGATTCTCTCTTTCCGGTTCAACCGCCTGGGATACCGGGGAGGGGACTGGCGGGAAACCCCGCCCGGGGACGCGGTGCGCATCCTGGCCCTGGGGGGATCGAGCACGCTGGGGGTGACGAACCCGGAGGACAAGACTTGGCCCGCAATCCTGGAAAAGGACCTTCGGGGAAGGCTGGGGGGAAGCCGCAAGGTCGAGGTCCTCAACGCGGGACGGAACGCCGAGAGGTTGGACCCAATGATCTCGGCCTTCAGGGAGAGGCTCTATTCGCTCGATCCCCGCCTGGTGATCTACTACGGCGGCTACAACGAGGCGGCCGTTGACTCGGCCCTGTTCATCGACGTCGGCGAGGCCATCGACCACCTGAACAAGAAGGTGCTTCCCTGGTTTTACACAACGCTCTATTCGCGGTCGATGCTCTACACGGTGCTTTTGGAGAAATACGCGTACTGGCGGGTGAGCCGCTCGTCCTCGGCGCTGGTCCCTGACGTGAAAGCCTATGTGGAGAGGGTGAAGCGGCTTGCGGAGGCGGTCCGACGGAAGGGGGAAAAACTCTTGATCGTCATCCAGGAGAACCGGCTCCCTCGGGGGGAAGAGCTGGAAAGCCTGGACCTGAAAGATGCGGACGCGGTTCGGCGGTACGTCTCGGCAACGGGAAACGGCGGACTGGGCGCCCTCAAGAGGATCCGCTCCAGGATCCATCACATCCTCATGGAGGCCCTCCGGCGACTCGGCCCGGACTCGCTGGGACCGGACGTCCGGATCGTCGACCCCGCAAGCGCCTTCGCCGGGCACTCCGACCGGAATGAGCTCTTCTGCGATCCGATTCACCTGACCGATAAGGGGAACGCGACCCTCGCCCGATTCATTTCCGGGAAGTTGTCGAGCGGATTCTTGTCCGAGTGAACGGCGGCCGGGCGCCGTGGAGCCTCAAGACCGCGCTCAACAAGCCCGGCTTTGACACCGGAGGGGAGGTTTCATAGGCTGACGATCGGCTCCCCAAACTTTCCGCTGAAGTCGGGACGCCCGCCTTGCTGATCCAACCGGGCGGCCGGGGGGGCGAGGGGATATAGTGGACCCCCTTTATCAAGCGGCATCTAAGAGAGTACCGGGGCCGGTTTGAAGTTGGTGTTCCACCTGGTTGGGCGTCCGGTAGCCCAGGGTGGAATGCAGATAGTGCTCA
>JASLXW010000399.1 GCA_030740135.1 Nitrospinota bacterium | reverse complement strand
GCGCGGCGAGGGCCGTGGTGTCCATCACAAAGTGCTGGTGGCCGCCGCCGTCGAAGTGCGGCACCGTGAACCGGGCACCGCCCAGGACAATCGGTGGGACGGTCGCTACGCCGGTCGGGTGCGTCTGGCGATTGCTGCCGACCGTAGCGCCGAATCGCTGGGTGGTTTCGTCAAGAGTACCGTCGAACCCGGCACGCTGATCATTACCGACGATTGGAGCGGTTACGGTGGGCTACAGAAGGACGGCTACGATCACCACGCGATTGCACAGTGCGGCGACCCAGAAGTTTCGGAAGAGTTCATGCCCATCGTCCATCTGGTGTTCTCGAACCTGAAAACTTGGCTGAACGAAATTCACCACGGCGTCAGCGCCAAGCACCTCCAGGCATACCTCAACGAGTTCACGTTCCGCTTCAATCGCCGCTTCTACCCATTTAATGCCTTCCGGTCGCTCCTTGGGATGGCCGGGGACACGACCGCGCCGACCAGGGCGGGGTTATATTCGGGAGAGTGGCAGCATCCTAAATGTTGTGGGTATGGGTGTTAAGCGGATAGGCACGGTCCGAGGAAGAGGGCGTTCTGGATGACGATCCTGGCCGTGGCGTCGGCGGTATGCGTGAATTGATGCGGGAAGCAGATGTCCCCCGCTGCATAGATTCGGCGGTTCGTGGTCTGGAGCCGGTCGTTCACCCGGACGCCTTTTTTTGCGTCGTACTCAACGCCGGCCGCCTCCAGGCCGAGGCCCTGGACGTTGGGCGCCCGTCCGGCGCCCACGAGGATTTCGTCCACCCGGTGCTCGACCGGGTCGCCGCCGCACTCGAATCTCAGGATTTTCTCCCCGTTCTTCTTGCGGATCTCCAGAAGGTTGCAATCCATGACGAACTTGACGCCGTCGCGCAGGAGAGATTTTTTCACCCGCTCGGCGGCGTCCCGATCCTCCCGGGTCAGGATCTGTCCCATTTTCTCGATCAGTAAGACCTGCGACCCGAAGCGCGCGAACGCCTGGGAGAGCTCGCAGCCGATGGGCCCGGCCCCGATGACGGCCAACCGCCGGGGAAGATCCGTCAGAGAGAAGACCGTTTCGTTGGTTAAATAACCCGCCTCCTCGATGCCGGCAATCGGAGGCGCGGCGGCCCGTGGCCGGTGGCGATGACGGTCTTTCGGAAGCGGAGCCGTTTGCCGCCGACTTCCACTGTGTCCCGGCCCGTAAACCGGTCTTCCCCCAGGAAGACGTCCACCCCGAGCCCCCGGAACCGGCTTGCCGAATCGTTGAGGCTGATGCGCGCGCGCAGCCTTCTCATCCGTTCCATGACGGCTGGAAAGTCGACGCGAGCGCCCGGCGGGACGCGGACGCCGTAATCGCCGGCATCGCGGACATCCCCTAGGCATGGGCGGCCCGGAGCAGAGCCTTTGAGGGGACGCACCCCACGTTGAGGCAGTCTCCGCCCATCAGACGCTTTTCGATGAGCGCCGCCTTGGCCCCCAGTCCCGCGGCCCCCGCCGCCGAGATGAGGCCCGCCGTGCCGGCGCCGATGACGACCAGGTTGTAGCGGACGGCCGGATCGGGATTCACCCAGTCCGGAGGACCGACGTGGGACAGGAGTGTGCGGTTGTGCGCGTCCTCAGGCAGAACGGCCGGCGGTTCGGTCATGGGCGGCCTCCGAAGAGGGGGTGTCGCTATCGAGCGGGTTGGTTTGGGCTGAATCGCGAGCCGAGAAACCGAAATCCTACTTGGATTGCGGGCCCCCCGCGGCCTCGGGGGTGACGGAGACGGGAAGGGCCTCCTTCATCGCCTTTCGGGCCATTCGTGTGACCAGGACGGTGAGAAGGATGGTCGCCGCCAGGCCGAACCCGAACAGGATTTGCCGGCCCGTTCCCCCGGCGATGTTTCCCGACGCCAGATCGGCCAGGTTCTTGGCCGCCGAGCCGAGGTACACGTACATCACCGTTCCCGGAAACATCCCGATCCAGGAGGCCAGGGCATAGTCACGGAAACGGACCTTCGTGATCCCGAAGGCGTAGTTCAGAAGATTAAAAGGGAAGATCGGGGAAAAACGGGTCAAGAGGACGATCTTGAATCCGAACTTCTCGACCGCATGATCGATCGCCCGGAATATGGAATTGGATGTCACCTTGGATTCAATCCAGTCCCGGGCGAGGGTCCTGCCCAGAAGAAAGGCGGCCGAGGCCCCGATGACGCTTCCCACGGAAACGGCCGCGCTTCCCCAGGCCACACCGAAGACGAAGCCGGCCCCCATAGTGAGAATCCAGCCCGGGACGTAGAAGATGCAGGCGGGCGTGTAGGCCGCCGCCAGGATGATGGGTCCCCAGACCCCCGCGCCGTCGACCCAGCCCAGAAATCGCTGGATGGATTTGGCGACGGGCAAAAAGAGAAACCCCGCGGCGATGGCGGCCATCAGGATAACGAGAGTCATTGCGCGCCACATGGAATTCCCCTTCACCCTTTTCCCTGTCGGATTGTGGGCTTCGGTCTCCCGCCGGGTCGTCGGCCCCCTGCTTCCGATTGCCGCTTGACTCGGCGCTTCTTGAGGGTCTCTGCTTTAGATGCTTGTCCGGCCGAAAGGGTGCGGATAAATTTCAATCCTCGCGGATCAGAATGGTTCGAGGCTCACAATTGGTTCAGCATCCGCCGCGCGATGTCCGGAAAATCCCGCGGGTCGATCGGGCTGCGAAAGATCCGGACAATGACCCCCGAAAGCCGATATTTTTTGGTCGAGAACCGAAACCGTTCTCCGAGCCGAACGGGACGCTTCAAACCGGTCAAAATCAACCCGGAAGAGGTCTCTGCGGCCTTGCCGCCGAGGAACAGGAGGTGCGCGTCCCTTCCGGCGGAAATCGGTTCCATGGCAAGGAGTCTCATGGGAAATTCCTGATAGGTCTCTCTGTTCTCCGCGTCGCCCGGGGCCACCGAGCGACGGAGATAGGCCGGCAGTTTTGAATGAAGGATGAACGAAATGTGCACCGGCTTCGCCCTGCTGAAGCCCTGGGCGCGCTGGAGCCTGTTTTCCTCCCGGGTCTCGAATTCGACGAGTCTGCGATGCTCGGCCGTATAGATCCGATGGCCGATCACGGACAGTCCCGCGGCCAGACAAATTCCGATGAAGACGGAAAGGTCAATGAAGTTGATCCGTCCCGGGATTCGGCCGTTTTTGTCACTGGGCATGACAGGGGGCGTCCCAGGACGGCCATCCCGTCCGGTCGTTGAGATCTGTAGCATCCGGGACATCGGCACAATAGAAATTCATAGACCATGACTTAACACAGCGACCCAGTTCATGTAAAATTGCATGCTGGAGTTATCAAGCGGGAAGAATATCTTATTGATTTTCGACGCACGTTGTGAGCCTTTGAAATTCTCCGATGATATCGAGGGGCTGGATTCGCGATAAGTGTGTCGCTCCCTGCGGGACTTCTTACCCCGCTTTCAACGTCCAATGGAAACGCTTTGCGTACAGTGAACCGGTGGAAGATTTTGGGTCCGAATACGATTTCACGCCCAGGCGCGGCGCTCACCCTTCTCCATGTCTTCTTTGTCCTGTGGAATGCCGGAGCCTTCTTTGGGCTCTCCCTGCCCACGGGTTGGGGTTTTGCGGCGGGATACGCCGCTTTGTTCCTGGCGACCTGCTTGCTCGTCGCGGTTCAAAAGCCCGATCGGGTCTTTCTGTGGGGGGTCTCGCTCCACATATTTTTGCCGGCATGGTTCGCTTTAATTGTTCATACAAGGCTCATCTCTCTTCGGGTCCCCGGAGAGCTTCATTATCACCTATATGCCGGATTTTTCATTTTCACGGCGATGGCGGGAATGATGTGGCTCACCGTTAGGATTCTTATGGGCGAGGGCAGCCCTTGGGAGGAGTTTCGAAAGTCCCCCTTGGGCTCGGTTGCCGCGCCCGTTGCGCTGGTGACGATCCTCTTGCCGGCTTCCC
>JASLXW010000398.1 GCA_030740135.1 Nitrospinota bacterium | reverse complement strand
GCCCATCTGGACGAACGCGACGCGATCCTGGATGTCGATGAGCGTCACGAATCCGCCGTGGGCCGCCACGGCCGGGTTGATTTCCTCGTCCAGGAAGGATTGGAACTTTATCTTCAGCCCTTCGTCTTCTTCCGAGGGTCCCTTCCCGTTGGCGCTCTCCGCGGGCGCGGACTTCAGCGTTTTCACCTCTTCGCGAAGGGCGGCCAGCTGCTCTTCGTTTCCGGCGGCGATGCCGGCGAGCAGCTCGCCCAAAGGCTCGATGGCGTCCTGAAGACGCTTCGTTTGCAGGTGCGACCGGTAGAACAACAACGCGATGACGAGACCCGCGACGATCCAGGCGGCGATGACCATGGTCTTTGCTCTCCCGCTCCCCAAAGGCGCGCCAGCGGCCCCGCCCCTTGCGCGGCCTTCGGATGAATCTGTGGTTTGAGGTCTCCCGCGGTACGCAACCATCCGTCCGCTCTGTACCTATGCGGACTATTTTATCCCATGACGGCGGAAGATCAACCACCGATTGCGGCGCCTCCGCCCGCCGAAACCGTGCGCGGCTTGATCGGGCAACCGATGTTTCCCGGCGGCCCCTCCTTATCTTCTTGGCCCCGATGCCCGCTTGACGCTGCCCGGCCGATTGGCCAGCATGTTGTGGCCGGCGGAGGAGGAAGGCGTCCGCCCCCGTTGAAATCGACTCCCTCGGATGAATCCCCAAGATTCAAGGAGCCTCATGACTGACCTGCTGATTCAAAACGGAACGATTCTTTCCATGGATGCGGGCGGCGAAGTTCTCCCCGGCGGGGCGGTGGCCGTCCGCGACGGGCGGATCGCTGCGGTGGGAAAAGCCGCCGATCTCAAGCGGATGGGGTTCGGCGAAGGCCGAACGCTGAACGCCCGGGGGCAGGTGGTGATGCCCGGACTCGTCAACGCCCACGCCCACGTGGCGGGGGGCCTCCTCAAGGCCCTGCCGGAGGGGCCCGGCGCGCGGGCGGCCCTGCAAAGGGCGTCAAGGCTTCTCTTCACCGAACCCGAACCGGCGGAGACGGAAGCCCTGGCCCGGGCCTCCTTCCTGGAGGCGTTGAAAAGCGGCGTGACCTGCCTGGGCGTTCTCGACCGGGCCGCGTCGGCCCTCGGGGACGCGGCGCGGGAATCGGGCCTGCGGGTGGTGCTGGCCGACGCCTTGGCGGAGGCGGACCTGGTCTCCGCAGCTTCGGGGGCCGCGCCCAAGTTGGACGCGGCGGCCGGGGCGGCCGCGTTGGAGGCGGCGCTCACGCGGATCGATGGGCTGGACCCGGACGGCGCCGGCCGGGTGACGGCCCGCCTGGGCGTCCATTCACCGGCGGTGTGCTCGGACGAGACCCTGGAATCCGTGGCCCGGGAGGCCGAGGCCCAAAAGCTCGGGCTTCATTTTCACCTCGCGACCTTCGCCGCAGAGACCGAGACGCTCCGGGCGCGGGCGGGGGGGGACCTGTTCGGATTTCTCCGCAGCCTGGACCTTCTGCGGTCCAACACCCTGGCCGCGGGCGGAAGCGCGTTGAAGGAGGAAGAGATCGGCGGCCTGCGCGAGTCGGCGGCGCAACTGGCCGTGGCTTCGCGGGCCGACGCCGCCCGAGGCGTTCGCACGCCGGTGGCCGCGTATCTTCGCAACAAGGTTCCCCTGGTGTTGGGAACGAACGGCATCGGCCATGACCTCTTCGCCGTCGTGCGGGCGTTCATTCTCTCGGCCCGGCTGGATGGAGAGAGCGGCGGTCTCGTGGGGCCGGCCGAGGCGCTGCGCATGGCCACCCGGGACGGGGCGAGGGCGCTCGGGCTTCTCGGCAGCGTCGGGTCCATCGAGATCGGAAAGAAGGCCGACCTGATTCTGGTCACCCTCGACCCGGCGAAGGCCCCGCTCGTGGAGTCGGACGATCCGGCCGCGGCCGTCGCCGAGGTGTGCGGCCCCGGCGACGTGACCGATGTGGTCGTGGACGGCGAGGTGGTGGTGGAAGGCGGAAAGGTCAAGTCCGTGGACGAGAAGGCGGTCTTGAATGAGGCCCGGAAGGCCGCCGCGGCGGTCTGGCGGCGGGCGGCGGGCGGCTAAGGCGCGCGCGGCGAGCCGGGGAGGGAGAGGAGCAATAGCGATGCTGGTCCTGACGACGCCGAACATCGAGGGGAAGCGGATCACCCGATATATCGGCCTGGTGAGCGGCGAGGCGATCCTGGGGGCGAACGTGTTCAAGGACTTTTTCGCGAGCATCCGGGACATCGTCGGGGGCCGGTCCGCCGCGTACGAAGAGGAGCTGCGCCGGGCGAAGGACTTGGCCGTCGATGAGATGAAGGAGCAGGCCCGCGCGCTGGGCGCCAACGCGGTCATCGGCGTGGACCTGGATTACGAAACCATCAGCACGAGCTCGGGCGGGAACATGCTCATGGTCAGCGTCAGCGGGACAGGCGTGGTGGTTGAGGACTGAAGCCGAGGGGGCGTCCCGAGGCGCGGCCAACGCAAACAAAACAAGGGAAAAGACATGCTTTCACGGATCGATCACATCGGAATCGTCACGGCCGACGCGGAAAAGGTCGTCCGGCTTTTTGAAGAGGCCCTGGGCGTCAAGGTGGCGAAGACAGAACACACCGACCCCGGTTTCGCGAAGTGCACCTTCCTTCAGTTGGACAACATCCAGATCGAGATCACCGAGCCCTACGACCCGGATCACTTCTACACGGAAATGGTTAAACAACGGGGGACCTGTCTTTCGCATCTGGCCTTCTCGGCGGGGGACGTCGAGGGGGAGTGCGGCGAGATCGAGGGCCGCGGCATGGGCTTCCGGGAGGGGTTCGGTCCGGGCGCGAAAACGCCCCGGGGATACAGCATCGCCTTCCTGGACCCGGATCAGACCGAAGGTGTCCAGATCCAGCTCATCGCCGAACACCCCACCGGGTGAGCACCCAACCGGGAGACGCCTCGCGCGGCGAGCGTCCGGCGCCTCCCGGGGCGCGCGGGGGCCGGGTTTGAGGGAGACCGATAAGGATGACAAACGGTCCGGCCCGAAGGGTTATCCTGATCCTCCTCATCGCCGGGTGGCTTCCGGGCCAGTCGGCGCGGGCGGAAAAGACGGAAAACGCCGATCCCGCCCTCAAAGCGCTCTATCATTGGCGGAGGGGATACGTCTACCACCTTCTGCGGCAATTCCCGATGGCCATCGCCGAATACCGGAAATCCATCGCCGCCAAGCCCACCGCGGAAGGCCATACTTTTCTGGGCTGGTCCCTCAGCATGCTGGAACGCTATCGGGAAGCCATCGCGGAGTGCAAGAAAGCCATTCCCCTCGACCCGGATTTCGGAAATCCCTACAACGACATCGGCGTGTATCTCGTGGCGTTGGACCGTGTGGACGAGGCGATCCCCTATCTGAAAAAGGCCATCCGGTCCAAGCGGTACTGCTGCTATCAGTTCGCCCACCACAACATGGGGCGGATGTGGGTCATGAAGGGGAAATACGAAGAGGCCAGACGGTCTTTCAAGAAGGCCCTGGAATATGACCCCGATTACGAGCCCTCCAAACAGGCCCTTCAGGTCCTTCGAGAGCGCATGGGACGGGAGCTCTGAGGTCTACGCCGGCATTTTCCCACCGAGAAAATCGGGCATTCGTCCGGCCGCCCACGCATCGCCCGATCGCCCATTTGTTTGTAAGAAATTCCGGTGATTCGGCAACTTCGGGACTGCGGGTGGTCTCAACACCCGCGGCCTCATTCTGTTCGTGCGATTCTTGCCATGCACCGGCACTATGGCGGCGCAAGCCAAAATTCGAGGATTAAGTATGGTGTCCATAGAATCCCCCCCATATCTATTAACAAAAGACTTGACCCCTTTGACCCCCTGAATCAATGGTAGAATGGGCGTCTTGATGTCACACATGGGTGGCAGGATGGCTGGAAGTGGTCATCCGGGTGCCCTGCCCCCTAAAGTTGTACCACTTTTTGAGTTAGTCTC
>JASLXW010000397.1 GCA_030740135.1 Nitrospinota bacterium | reverse complement strand
ATCGTCATCTCCGCGGTTTTGGTGTTTTTTATCATCTTCATGAATACCGTGACCGGCATCCGGAACGTGGATCCGCAGCTCCTCGAAGTGGTCACGGTCATGGGGGCGTCCGAGCGGCAAAAGATGTGGAAGGTCATCCTCCCGGCGGCCGCGCCCTTCATCATCACCTCGATGCGGGTCTGCGTGCCCCTGGCGATGATTGGCGCGATTGTGGGCGAGTTCATCTCGACCAACAGGGGTATCGGCTACTTGTTGACCGAGGCCGCGGGGGCCTTCGAGACGGGGATGCTTTTCGCCGGAATCTTCATCCTCCTGGCTGTCGTGATGGCCATGAATTTCTGTATCAACCTGCTCGAGTCCAAGCTGACCCGTTGGAAACCGAAGGGCGGACAAGACATCGTGGTGGAGTAGGGAAGTGAGGGGAGGCGGGGGAGAACTCAGGCCCTTCCGCTATCGGACGGAATTTCCTGAGGATTTCCAAAAGATCCGGGCCAGGTGGGAAAAAAGTCCGCCGCCGCCCGGTTTTTTGTCTGCGATCCGGGGCTTGTGAAATCCAGCCATTGGGAATCGGTTGCTGAAAGCATGCTGAAAAAATCCCCGGCCGGAGACCATTCCGGTGGATGGAAACACCTCTCAATCTGTCATTTCGAACGAGGGTGTAGCGAACCGCGTGAGGAATCCGCTCAAGCTCGAAGTCCCTTGTTTTAGCCGGTTCAATAAACGATTCAATCGAGGCGGGATTCTTCGCACCGGCTCTTGGGCGGTTTTTGGGGAGGGATGAAGTGCTTTTCAAAAACGCCACCGTGATCACCATGGACCCAAAGCGTCGGATCATCACCGGAGGCGCCGTTGCGGTCCGCGGGAGCCGTATCGAGGCCGTAGGGAAATCCCGTGACCTCGGCCGTAAGTTCTCGGGCGACGAAACCATCGATCTCCGGGGCGGGCTGCTCATGCCCGGTCTCATCGATTCCCATGTTCACCTGGCCCAGGCGATGCTTCGGGGATGTGCGGAGAACCTCTCCCATGACCCGTGGTTGACCGAGCGCGTATGGCCGCTGGAGGGCTCCTACGAAGGTGGCGATGGAAGGATATCGGCGGAACTCTGCATCCTCGAAATGCTCAAATCCGGCACGACGACATTTCTGGAGACGTTCCTCGCGGCTCAGTATGGTATAGATGCCATCCTCCAGGTCATCCGCGATTCGGGCATCCGCAGCTGCGTCTCCAAGCTCATCATGGATGTCCCTTCATTGGCCGGAGAAGAAAACGCCATGTTCCACGGGATGCGGGAAGACCTCCAGAGCACGCTCCGCCAGGCCCGGGAGATGCACGCGAAGTGGGACGGGGCGGAGGACGGGCGTATCAGAATCTGGCTGGGTCCGCGGGGGCCCGGGGGTTCGTCGGAAGAAGGCTTGCGGACCGTTGTGAAGGTCGCGCGTGAACTCGATACGGGGATCAACATTCACTTCTGCGAGATCGAGGAGCAGCGGGTTTTCATTCGAGACACTTACGGGTGCTCCCCGACGGAGCTTATGGAGCGGATCGGAATGGTCGGGAAAAATGTCCTGCTCATCCATGCTGTCTGGGTGGACCCGGAAGACATTGAGCGGATCGCGACCACGGGAACGCACGTCGTCCACAACCCTTCCGCCAACACGAAAATGGGATCGGGAATCGCCCGAATCCCGGACATGATTCTGGCCGGGGTCAACGTGGTCCTCGGTTGCGACGGTGGGCCCAGCAACAACACGCACGACATGATCCGGGAAATGCGAATCGGGTCTTACATCCACAAGGGTGTCCATCGGGACGCCTCGATCATGCCTGCCGAAACGATGCTGGAGATGGCGACGATCAACGGCGCGAAGATGCTGGGTGCGGAAGAGGAGATCGGGTCCATCGAGCCCGGCAAACGCGCCGACCTGACGGCCGTCGACATGCGCCGCCCCCATCTGGTGCCCGCACCCGATCCGGTAGGGACCCTCGTGGCGTCGGCCAACGGATCGGACGTTTCCCATGTCATGGTTGATGGGAGGCTTCTGGTCCGAAGGGGCAAGGTCCTGACGATGGACGAAAATGGCATCCTCAAGCGGGTGGCCAAAGCGGCCCGGGAATTGTACGCCAGAACGGATGTGAAGATCCCGATCGCTTGGCCCGTGGAGTGAAATTCCGACTCGCCCCCGTCTGAATGGAAGTTCTCGACGCGGTTGGATCAGCTTCGGTTAGCCCGCACTTTTCGGAAAGATTTCGCTGCGGCCAAAGTCTGCCCTGAGCGAAGGGCCAACCGGCCCCGAGCCGAAGGAGCCGACTGACCGAAGTTATATTTCGTGGGCGCAATACCAAGCCACGGTAGTCATCCCGAAAGAGGGTCACCGACCCGCGTGAGGAACCCGCTCAAGCCGAACATCCCTGCAATCGCAACCCTTCAATCTCGAACTCGTATCCATCAGGGCGTGTCCGGGCCATGTCACTCCCCCTTATAAGGAGCCATAACGATCTGAGCTTGAATCGAGAAGGGGTCTGGTGTATGAGTGTGGAAGAAATCAAAGTTATCTGTAGATCTCGAATTGAAGGTCCGACCGACTGAGCGGTCCAATTGGCTGGCGATGACACGTCGTTGGCCTTTCTTTGACGTATGTCGTGTAGAGAAGGGGAGGGGAATGGACCTTCCCTGGCGATTACTCTCGAATGGAGGCGAGGAAGCAATGAGCGCTAAGGCGAGGATTGTGGCATTGGGCTTGGCGGCGAGTTTGGCCCTTTCGGTTCTGGCGGGCGGAGCGGCGGCGGCGAAGAAGGTTCGCGCGGTGAACTTTCACGTTCTGTATCTCGCCCCAATCTTCGTAGCGAAAGAGAAAGGGTTTTTCGCCAAAGAGGGCCTGGACATGGAGATGATCCGGGTCAAGGCGGGCCGTTTGGCGACGACGGCGATTCTGGCGGGGGAGGCGGAGTTCTCGACCAGCTCCACGAATCGGGAGTCGGTATTGGTCCGTAGGAAGGGCAAGAAGCTGATCCGGATCTACAGCATCGCGAACCGGATGACGATGGACCTGGTGGTTCGCAATGACGTGATCAAGAAGAGGAAGCTGAGTCGCGACATGCCGCTGATGGCGCGGTTCAAGGCGCTGAAGGGGTTGCGGATCGGGGTCACCGCCCCCGGAGCCCTGACCGATGTGGTCTCTCGGTACTACTTGAGGCGGGCCGGATTCAATCCGAACCGGGACGCCCAGATCATTCCCTTAGGCGGCAAGAATTTGGCGCCGGCCTTCCGGTCGGGCCGGATTGACGCCTTCATGCTTTCGCCGCCGCGGCCGCTGTGGCTGGAAAGGCAGGGGCACGGCAAGATCATCATCAAGAGCTCTGCCGGAGACGTGCCCGAGTTCAAGAACTATGAATACACGGGCACCACCGTAACCCAGAAATGGCTGGACAAGAACAGTGAATCGGCCCGGGCCTTCTGCCGCGCCATGAACGCGGCCAACCGGGCGTGGAGAAAAGACATCAACGTGGCCATCGATTCCGCCCAGAAGTACTTCGGCTATGTGCCCCGGGATATCATCGAGATCTCGATCCGGGCCTTGAAGGCTTCCCTATCACCGGACGGCATCGTGAAGAAGTCGGCGGTCAAGCAGTACATGGACTTTCTGAATGGGTTCGATCCGAAGAGGTTCCCCCGTCAGATCCTGGACGCCAGTGAGGGGATTCATTTCACCAACAAATTCAACCCGAACGCCACTTGATCCGGCGGGCCCGCCAGCGGTATCGGGCGTAATGGGATGAGGGATTGCAAAAGGCCCCGGACGCCAAAAATCACGGATAATCACGAGGACACCATACTTATTTCAACGAATTAAGTATGGTGTCTCGAGAATCCCTCGGATCACCTGAAACCGGGATTTCCCAGATGACGAGAGTTTGGCCATGCTGCGGTCCTTGTGTCTCATCAGAGTGACCTCTTTTACGACG
>JASLXW010000396.1 GCA_030740135.1 Nitrospinota bacterium | reverse complement strand
ATGCACTGGACCGTTTCCGGGGAAATCATGATCATGGTGATCCTGGGGGGGATGGGCACGCTGTTCGGCCCCATTTTCGGTGCCGCCGCGTATCTTCTGCTCGAAGAAGCGCTGTCCATCTACACCGAGCACTGGATGCTGTTTCTCGGACCCGCCCTGATCGCGGTCGTCCTGTTCGCCCGGAGGGGTCTCGTCGGCTGGCTCAAGGAGCGGGAGACCCGAGGTGTCTGAGCCTTTGCTGGTCACCCAGGAGATGACCAAGGCCTTCGGCGCGCTCCGCGCGACCGACGCGTTGTCCCTCGACGTCCTGCCCGGCGAGATTCACGCCGTCATCGGTCCGAACGGCGCGGGCAAAACAACGGCCATCGCCCAAATCTCCGGCGAGATCATCCCGGATTCGGGCGCCGTCCGTTTCCAGGGCCGGGACATCACACGCCTTCCCGTCCATGCCCGCTCCCATCTGGGTCTCGCCCGCTCTTTCCAGATCACTTCGCTTTTCCTCGGCTTCACCGCGGAGGACAACGTGGCGATGGCCCTCCAGGCGCACGACGGATATTCCTTCCGGTTCTGGCGTGACGCCCGGACCGACCCGCGCCTGCGGGGCCCGGCCCGGGAGGTCCTCGACCGCGTGGGCTTGGGGGCCAGGGCCGGCGTCCCCACCGCCAACCTCGCCCACGGAGAGCAGCGTCAGCTGGAGCTCGCGGTGGCGCTGGCCACGGGGCCGTCCCTTCTCCTGTTGGATGAGCCGATGGCGGGCATGGGTCCGGAAGATTCGGTCCGGATGGTGGAATTGTTGGGGACCCTCAAGGGAAAGGTGACGATCCTTTGGGTCGAGCATGACATGGACGCCGTGTTCGCGCTGGCGGATCGCGTCACGGTCCTGGTGTACGGCAAGGCGATCGCCACGGGCGCGCCCGAAGAGATCCGCGCCGACCCCCACGTGCTCCAGGCCTATCTCGGCGAGGAGGCGTGATGCTTCGGGTCTCGGACATCGAAACCTTCTACGGCCGGAGCCAGGTCCTGTTCGGCGTTAGCTTCGAGGTCGGCCCGGGCGAGGTGGTGACCCTGATGGGCCGGAACGGGATGGGAAAAACGACGACGGTGCGCTCCATCATGGGCCTGACGCCGCCGAGGTCCGGCCGGATCCGCTTCGAGGGGGCGGAGATTCAGAACCGGCCCAGCCATGAGGTGGCGCGCGCGGGCCTGGCGCTGGTCCCCGAGGGCCGGCAGGTGTTCCCGACCCTGACCGTCCGGGAAAACCTGATCGCCACGGCGGCCAACCGGTCCGGCGCGGAAAATCCCTGGACGGTCCAGCGCGTCTTCGAGATGTTTCCCATGCTGGAAGAGCGGCGAAATTTCATGGGAAGAACCTTGTCCGGCGGAGAGCAGCAGATGCTCGCCATCGGGCGGGCGTTGATGATCAATTCAAAAGTCCTCATCCTGGACGACGCGACAGAGGGGCTGGCGCCGCTGATCCGCGCGGAGATCTGGCGGTGCCTGGAGCGCCTCAAGGAGGCCGGGCAGTCGATCCTGGTCATCGACAGAAGCCTCGACGCCCTGACGCGCATCGCCGACCGGCATTACATCATGGAGAAGGGGAAGGTGGTCTGGTCCGGGGATTCGGCCGCCCTCGCCGCCCAACCGGAGCTGCGGGTCCGCTACCTGGGCGTTTAGCCCGGGCTCCCCGCCGGCCAAAAGAAGCCATCCGACACCATCGGGCGAACTCCGGAACGGGTGTCTCCCCTTACGGTCCGGGGTTCGCGTCGATCCGCCGGTTTGGGTCCTGTGTCAATGACCCGGCACGCACAAACAGGTTGCCAACGGCATTGTCGGAAACCGGCGCGCTGAAATAGAAACCCTGCATCTCATCGCAATCCAAGGCGGTGAGGATCTCGCGTTGAGGTTCGATTTCGACGCCTTCGGCGATCACCTTCAGGTCCAAACGATGAGCGAGGGAAATGATCGCCGCCAGGATGGCGGGGGCCTCCTGATTTGCGGAAATCCTGTGGACAAAAGATTTATCGATCTTCAGGAAATCAATCGGAAATTGGTTGAGGTGGATGAGAGAGGAATAGCCGACGCCGAAATCGTCCACCAGGACGTAAACGCCCAGATCCTTGAGCGAGTGGAGCGTCTTGGTGGTGTGCCCGGCATCGCGCATGGCGGTGCTTTCGGTGATCTCCAGCCCCAAAAACTCCGCCTTCAGGCGATTGTTCTCCAGGATCCGGGAAATCTTCGACGCCAGGGCCTTATCCTGAAACTGGCGCGCGGACAGGTTGATCGAAACCCGGGTTTGCGGGACGCCCTCTTCCTGCCACTTCCTGATTTGTGCGCATGCAGTACGGAGCGCCCACTCCCCCATCGGGACGATGAATTCCGATTTTCCAGCGAGAGGGATGAATTTATCCGGCGGGAGCAACCCGAGTTCGGGATGCCGCCAACGCATGAGCGATTCAAAGCCCGAGATCTCGTCCGTTCGGGAGTCGAACTGCGGCTGGTAATGAAGGACGAACTCGTCCTTATCCAAACCGCCGAGGATGCCGTTCTCTATCCTTGCGCGCTCGAACGCCCGGCTGCCCAATGACGCGTTGTAAAATTGATAATTGTCCTTTCCTTCACCTTTCGCCCGATACATCGCAATATCGGCTTTCTTGATGAGATCCTCAACTTCCCTGGCGTCCGAGGGGAAAAGACTGATGCCGATGCTGGTTGTGACAGAAAGTTCACCTCGATCCCCCAAGATGGGTTTCGAGATCTCCGCCAGGATTTTTCTTGCGACCCTCGCGGCGTCTTCTCCATTGGCAATGTTCCCGAGGACAATGGTGAACTCATCGCCTCCGAGGCGGGCGACCGTATCGCTCTCGCGAACACACAACGTCAAGCGCCCGGCCACGGCTTGGAGCAATTGATCGCCCGTTGAATGCCCAAACTGGTCGTTGATGCTCTTAAACCGGTCCACATCAAGGAACATGACGGCAACCGATTGTCCGTTCCTTCGGGCCAAAGCCGACATTTGTCGCAGGCGATCATAGAGCATCTGGCGGTTGGGCAGGCCCGTAAGCACATCGTGTCGCGCCATGTGGCGCTCTTTCTCGCGGGCGGTTTCCAGCTCCATCTGCATCCGCTTGCGCTCTATGGCGTATCGGACCGAGCGGACGAGCCAGGAACCCTCCATCTGGCCCTTCACCAGATAATCCTGGGCGCCGGCGCGTACGGCCTGGACCGCAAGGGTTTCATCCTCGAGTCCGGTCATGACGATGATTGGCGCGTCGGGCGCGGCTTCAATCGCATTCTCCACGGTCCCCAGCCCTTGTCCATCCGGCAACGAGAGGCCCAGCAGAACGACGTCAATCTCGCTGTTGGAAAGCTCCTCCAGCCCGCTGCTCAGACGGCGGGCATGGGTGATTTCAAAACCGGCGCCGCCCGCTTCGCGGAGGGACTCCTCCAGCAGCCGAGCGTCCCCGGGATTGTCCTCGATCAACAGGACGCCGATTGGATGATGAGTTTCCATGGCCGTTTATGGCCCCCCCCCCCCCGGCGCTTTCACTCCTGTGAACCGGAAACCCTCGATTCACTCCGCCAGTCCGGTGAACCCGTCCGGGTCCGCCGTCTCTTTGATGCGGCGGTTCGGGTGAACAGCAAAGTTTTGAGGCCGCCCTCTGCGGCGCCTAAGGGAATCAGGACGTCAATGGACTCATTTCGTTTCGGTCCGTATTCAGGACGCCTTTCCGGCGCTGATGCAGGACCTCCGCGACCACTTTCAAGAGTTCATTCATCGGGACCGGTTTTCCGAGAACCTGGTCGATGCCGCATTCGGCGGCCTTTCCTGAATCGACCTCCGCTCGCCAACCCGTGATCAGGATGACGCCCGCACTCGGATCGATCTCCTTGACCGCCTTCGCGACCTGACCTGCCCCCCTGAAAGCCGGTGCAGTTTGAGGGTTAGGATTTTCGTACAGCTTTCGGACTGGATTGGCCTAGAA
>JASLXW010000395.1 GCA_030740135.1 Nitrospinota bacterium | reverse complement strand
AGGGCGGCGAACAAGATCGCCATGTTGAGCTGGCTGCTGGTGATCAGGATGACGTTGCCCAGGCCGTGCTCCGCTCCGACGAACTCCCCGATGATGGCGCCGATGATGGCGAGGGGGAGGGCGATCTTGGCCCCGTCGAAAATGTAGGGCAGGGCGTAGGGCATCCGGATCTTCCAGAAGATCTGAGCCGGGGACGCCCGCATCACCTGGACCAGCTCGACCATGTTCTTGGGAACGTCCGTCAACCCCGAGAGGGTGTTGACGACGATGGGAAAAAACGCGATGAAGAAGGCCATCACGAACTTCGGCATCAACCCCATCCCGAACCACACCGTCAGCACCGGCGCGATGGCCACCTTGGGGACCGCCTGGAAGGCGATCAGCATCGGGTAAAGCCCCTTACGCAGGAATATCGAGTACCCGATTCCGACGGCGAGGCCCACCCCTCCAACCACCCCCCAGACGAACCCGACCAGCGTCTCGATCAAGGTCACCTGGAGGTTCTTGAGGAGGTACGGGAAAAACTCGATCAGCGCGAGGACGATGTTCGTGGGGCTCGGGAGGATGTATTCGGGCAGGCCGGAGTAGCTGCTCACCTCCCAGATGACGAACAGCCCCCCCCACATGACGATCCCGGGGACGGACGCCCGCAAGACTGCCTTCACCTTCCCGCCCGCGCCGAGTGCCGCGGGGAGGGGGGAGACCTCTCCCCCCTCCCCGCCGGTGGTCACCGCGGTTCTTTGTTCAGCCTGATTTTTTGCCACTTTGCGGTTACATCTTTCCGGGCAGGAAATCGTTCGTGTAAAGGTCTTGCGCCTTCAGCGCCGCCTTGACCTTGAACCCTTCACGGATGGTGTCGAGGGTCCGCTTGATCTTGGCCGCCTGGATGTTTCCCGCCCCCTCCTTCTCCCACCGGCCCCACTCGATCATGCTGTCGACCAGGGTGTCAATCTGCATGCGCGTGATCTTCTTGTCCAGGATCGGGTGGGCCTTCATCAGGCTCTTGTAGGCCGCTCCGCGATCTTTCCGGGTCGCCCAGAACCCCCGATACGCCGCCTTGAGGAAGCTCCGGACCACCTTTACGTCCTTCTGAAGCCTCTCCTCGTTTGCCCAGAACGTCATGCTGTAGATGTCGAGGCCGAATTTCCGGAAGGGCAAGAAGTTGACCGTCTTCCCTCTCGCTTTGGCCTTGGTCATGGAGATTTCCTTCGAGCTTGCCTCCCACATGTCCGAGATCTGGAACTTGCCCGCGACGAACTGCGTGTGACCCACGCCGGGCTGGACCGTGATGACCCGCATGGTGGCGTAGTCCGCCCCGCTCCTGGCCATCATGATGGGAAGAAGCTGCCGCGTAATCGTGAAGGCCGAAAGGCCGATGGTCTTCCCTTCCAGGTCCTTCGGGTGGCTGAGGCGAATCGGCGACAGGGCGCCGACGCCCACGGGGCTACTGTCCATGAACACCCCGATGACCTTGGTGGTCCCGCCCTTCGCCCGGGTCAGGACGACGGCGGCCATGTCGCCGTAACCGAACTCCGTCTTTCCCGCGGCCACTTCGCCCGCCGTTTTGTTCGACCCGTAGCCTCGGATGATCTTGAGGTTGATTCCCTCTTCCTTGAACCAGCCCTGATTCAGCGCGTGGTAAACGGGCGCGGCCGTTCCCTCCGGAATCCAGTTCGTCGTCAGCGTCCGGTCGGCGGCCCCGGCGGACCCCAGGGCGAACCCGGAAAGGGCCAGACCGCAAACCACCAAAACCGCCGCTAGAAAACGCCCTCGACCGACTGTTGCTTTCTTCATCATCATTCTCCCTCGATTGGGTGGTTGGCCGGGCCCCAGCACCCGGCCCTCGCGAAGCTCAGGAAAACCGCTCCTTGTCGGCCGCGGCTTCCATCCCCTGTTCGGTCTCGGGATCCTCGAGGCCGAGCATCGAACCGATTTGCACTTCCATCGCCTTGAAGGCGTCCTCCGTTTTGGTCTTCAAGCTTCGAGGCCGATCCAGATCCACCGGGAGAATATCCATGACCTTTCCGGGCCTGGCCGTCATGACCACGACCCGTTCGGCCAGGAGGATGGCCTCCGGAATGCTGTGGGTGATGAACAGAATCGTCGTCCGCGTCTCTTCCCAGATCCGCAGCAGGACGAACTGCATGCGGTCCCGCGTCAGGGCGTCGAGGGCCCCGAAGGGCTCGTCCATCAGGAGAATCGGGGGGTCGCTGAGAAGCGCCCGCGCCAGCGCGACGCGCTGCTGCATGCCGCCCGACAGCTCGTGCGGGTAGGCCCGCTCAAAACCGTCGAGACCCGTGAGATGAAGCAGGTCCCGGGTGCGTTCGGCCGCCTGGGCCATCGGGAGCCGGCAGACCTCGGCCGTCAGCATGACGTTATCGAACACGCTTCGCCACGGAAGGAGCGTCGCCTGCTGGAAGACAAAACCGATGTCCGCCTCGGACTCCGCGACGGAGCGGCCGCTCAGGCTGATCTCGCCCGAGGTGATCGGGATGAGGCCCGCGATGAGCCGGATGAGGGTGCTCTTCCCGCAGCCGCTCGGTCCCACGATGGTGAGAAGCTCACCCTCGCCGATTTCGAAGTCCATGCCATCCAACGCCGTGACGGAACCGGCGCGGCCCTCGAAAACCTTGCTGAGCCGGCGGCATTCAATCAGAGACGCTGCGCTTGCGGTCACCATGAACACGCCTTTTCTCTTCAGTCGGGATCTCTTTGTCGATGTGCCCCGGGATTATACACGCAATTCGGAGGATTTACCCTTCCTCCATGCCTACCCCGCGTCCACCTCCACCCCCAGCTCCCGCATGAACCGCCGGTAGGCCAGGTTCAGGGGCAGCTCCCAGGGGCGTTGGTTCTCGACGATGGGCTCGTCCTGATCGGCGATGGTGTCCATGGTCCGGAAGGTTGCCGGGATTTCGAGGCCGTCGTCCCGCTTCCCCTCCGCGTCCTCCATCCACATGTCGTACTGCTCCACCCGGACCGGGCCGTGCCTGACTTCCGGGGCGTCCAGGTTGTAGTTCCGCCCGACCAGCTCGTACCGCGTGCTCTCGTTGATGGAGTGGGGCGTCACCGGGTAAGAAGAACACCTCCGTGTTCCCGTTCTCCTCGACCTTCCATTGAAAGATGGTGAACGGCCGGGTGAGGCGGTAGTTCCGCACGTGGGGGAGGCGATGCAGGCCGTCGGGGATGTTTTGAAGCTCGAACCGGAGGGACTCGCCTTCCCGTCTGATATCTACGAGCGAGACCAGCGTATGTTCGCGGTCCCCCAGGATCCCCTCGTGCACCCAGGGAAAGCGCCCGAAGTCGACGAAGTTCTCAATCGACCGGGCGGCGCCGCACTTCCAGAACTTTATGTTGCGGAATATGATCCGGTAGTCCGGGTCGTCGTGGGGCGGGAACGCCGGGATGGGCGCGCGCGGCGCTTCGGATAGACAGACCCACACCAGGCCGTGGGCCTCCTCGGCGGGGTAAGGCGTGAGACAGGTCTTCCTGGGGATGGGGTGATCGGGCGGAACGGATGGGATGCGGACGCATTTTCCGCCCGCCTCATACGCCCAGCCGTGATAGGCGCAGACGAGGGTCTCCCCCTCCACCCAGCCGAGGGAGAGCGGAGTCCCCCGGTGGATGCAGAGGCCCTGATAGGCCCGCACCTGACCGGCAATCCGGCAGACGACGACCTTCTCGTCCAGCAGCTTGACGGCCAGGGGCTTGTCCGTCGCCTCTTTCGACCAGCAGACCGGGCGCCAATACTCCCGCAAAACAGGCCACAGGGCGGTTTCGTCCAAGTGGGGCCTCCTGAATCCGGGCTTTTGAAATGACGGTCAGGTTCGCTACTGAAATGTTACCGCTTGGCCCAAACGGAATCAAGAATCCGCCAAGCGCTCAGCGCATGGAGGGAGATTGCGGAATCGGGAGAGGCTCAACGGGCGATTCAGTATAGTGCTCCCCATTAAGAGCGGGTTTGAAATAAGGGAGAATTGGGG
>JASLXW010000394.1 GCA_030740135.1 Nitrospinota bacterium | reverse complement strand
TACTTCCTGAACGCCCGGGCCATCCAGTCACACACGGAAAGGCTCATCCGCGAGTTCGACGTGCGATGTCCGGGGCCCCGGGCGCCCGTGAAGCTCCTGTCCGGCGGGAACCAACAGCGTCTCCTCCTGTCCCGTGAGCTCTCCCGGGAGGCGTCGGTAATTGTAGCGTCGCAGCCCACGAAGGGCCTGGACGTGGCGGCCATAGACGCGGTGCACCGGCGGCTGGTCGAACAGCGCTCGCGCGGCCGGGCCGTGCTGTTGATCTCGACCGAGCTGGACGAAATCCTCCGGCTCAGCGACCGGATCGCCGTCATGTACGAGGGGGAGATTCGAGGCGTGTTGGACGGGCGGGGCGCCGACCCCAACGAAGTGGGCATGCTGATGGGAGGGTCGACAAACGCCTCGGCGGCCCCCCGGACCGGGAAGGGAGACTGAAATGGCCGAGCCACGCCGAATCCTTTCCGGAATCCTTCCCCAAATCGCCGCCATCGGACTTGTGATGGTGTTCGGGGCCCTGCTGGTGATGGCCATCGGGGTGTCGCCCATCACGGCCGGCGCGGCGTTCTTGGACGGGGCGTTCGGCGGCCTGAACAGCATCGGCGAGACGCTGCTGAAGTCGGCGCCCCTTCTCCTGGCGGCGCTCGGGGTGTCGGTGGCCTTCCGGGCGCAGGTGTGGAACATCGGCGCGGAGGGTCAACTCTACATGGGCGCCCTGGCCTCGACGCTCACGGCCCTGAGCCTGCGGTCGCTTCCCGCCTCGGTCCTCATCCCGCTTTGCATCCTCGCGGGCTTCCTCGGCGGCGGGCTGTGGGGGGCTTTGGCCGGTCTGATCAAAGAAAAATTCGGCGTCAACGAGATCATCTCCACCCTGATGATGAACTACGTGGCCTTTTTCTTCGTGAGCTATCTTCTCCACGGACCCTTGAAGGGACCCAAGCAGTTTTACCCGGAGTCCGATTATCTTCCGGAGACGGCCCAACTGGCCCTCGTTCTTCCCGGAAGCCGGCTGCACGCCGGCATTCTCCTGGGCCTGGCGGCGGCGGTCATCCTGTACTTCTTGATGTTCCGGACGGTTCTGGGCTACCGCATCCGGGCGGTGGGGGACAACGCGGAGGCAGCGCGGATCGGGGGCATTCCCATCACGCGGTACGTCATCCTGTCGCTGTTCATCAGCGGGGGCCTGGCCGGGTTGGCGGGCATGGGCGAGGCGACCGGGGTGCATTACCGGTTGATTGAGAGGATCTCGCCGGGCTACGGCTATACGGCCATCATGGTGGCCCTCATGGGAAAGCTCCATCCGGGGGGCGTTGTGGCGGCGGCGGTGTTCGTGGCGGCGCTTCTCGTCGGGGTGGACAACATGCAGCGGGTCGCCCGAGTGCCGGCCACCCTGGCGGATATGCTCGTGGGCCTGTCGGTCCTGTTCATTCTCGTCAGTGGTTATTACCCGGTGATCCGGGCTTACCTGCGCCGGAGGTTTTCGAATGTGGCTTGAATCCGCCATGATCGCCGCTTTCCTGGCCGCGGCCGTCCGGATGGCGACGCCCCTCATCCTGGGGGCGTTGGGCGAGATTTACTCGGAACGCTCCGGCGTGCTGAACCTCGCCGTCGAGGGGCAGATGCTGATGGGGGCCTTCATAGCGTACTGGGCGGCGGACCAGGCCAAGAGCGGCTGGGTGGGTCTGGCGGCGGCGGTGGGAATCGGAATCCTGCTGGGGCTGGTCATGGGGTTCTTGTACATCAGCCTCCGCCTCGATCAGATTGTGGCCGGTCTCGCCGCCAACATCGTCTTCATAGGTCTATCGGCCTTCATGTTCCGGCTGATTTACGGCCGTCTCCCCTTCACGCTGAAGGTCAAGGGCTTCGCCGCCGCCCCCATTCCTTACCTGAGCTCCATCCCGTTCGTGGGGGAGGTCCTGTTCCAGCAGAACCTCATGGTTTACGGCGCGCTCCTGCTGGTTCCGGTGGCGGGTTTTTTCTTGTTTCGGACGCATTTCGGTCTGAAGGTGCGCGCCGCGGGGGAAAACCCCGAGGCTCCGGACAACGTGGGCGTCAGCGTCCCGGCGGTGCGGTATCTGTGCGTGGTCATCGGCGGAATGATGGCCAGCATCGGGGGGGCCTTCCTGACCCTGGGCCACATCAACCTGTTTGTCGAGGGAATGACCGTGGGCCGAGGCTGGATCGCCATCGCCTGCGTCGTCTTCGGCCGCTGGAACCCGTACCGCGCGCTGGCCGGCGCCCTGCTGTTCGGCGCGATGGACGCCCTCCAGCTCCGGTTCCAGGCGGCGGGGGTCGCGCTGCCGTTTCAGATCCTGTCCATGCTGCCATACATCGCCACCATCCTGGCGCTCATGAGCGTCTCCCGGAACGCCCGCCTGCCGGCGGCGCTCTGCATCCCCTATGTCCGTGGAGAGAAGTGAACCGTTTTCCAGGAGGAGGGAAGTTCCTAATCTGCACCTTGTTCTCCGGTAAATGCTGAAGAACGACTGAACGGAAAGGGAGAGAACCATGATCTATCGAAAGGTTTTGGGAATGTTTTCGGTGTGTTTCCTGGCCATGGCGCTCGCCGCCGGTCTCCTGGCCGGCCCCGCGGCGGGAGCCAAGAAGATTCGCGTCGCCCTGGGCAACGACGGCCCGCAAAACGATATGGGCTGGTACGAGGGGGGATACCGGGCGGCGCTGAAACTCAAGACCGACCCCGGCGTGGACGAGGTCAGCACCCAGGAACGCGTCAAGGTCGCCGACATGGAGCGGGCGCTTCGACGCTGGGCAGTTGCCGGGTATAACCTTATTTTCGGGCACGGCTATGATTGGGGCGCGCCCGCCATGAAAGTGGCCAAGGATTTCCCCAACACCATTTTCGCGGTGGCCGGCTTCTTCCAAACCAAGGGCCGCCCCAACGTGATCACCTATCTGGTCCAGTCGCACGAGACGGGTTACCTGAGCGGCATGCTGGCCACGCTCATGAGCAAGACCAATAAGATCGGCGTGATCGGCGGGTTCCCCATTCCCCAGCAAATCGCCGAGCACAACGGCTACATCCTGGGCGCCCGGAGCGTCAATTCCAACGTCAAGGTGTCGTCCATCTTCATCAACGACTGGATGGACGCCTCCAAGGCGAAAGAGGCCGCGATCGCCATGATTGACCAGGGGGTGGACGTCGTCAAAGTGACCGCCAGTCCCATGGGTTTCGGCGGGATCAAGGGCGCCGAGGAAAAAGGCAAGTACGCCATCGGGACGTACATGGACCTGAACCGGATGGCGCCCGACACCGTCCTCAGCAGCACGCTCTTCATCTGGCACGCCGCCATGAAAAAGCTTGTCCTCGACATGAAGAAAGGGAAGGTCAAAAAGCAATACTTGGTGAACGTGCCGGACGGCGGTTCGGCGATGGCGCCTTTCAACAAGAAGGTGCCCCCGAAGGTCGCCAATCGGGTTCGGGCGGCCGAAAGGGACATCAAGAGCGGCAAGCTCAAGGTGCCCTTCCTGGGGAAGAAAGTCATGAAATAATCCGCCCCGGACCGGGAGCGGAAAAGGAGGGGATGGGCCGGGCCCGGAGCGAATCGTGCGGGCCCGGCCCATTCGCTGGAACGGCCGCTTGAAACATCCGCTGACCCAGGGAAATGATGCTGAAATCTTGGGACGGTAGAGGGTTTCAGCGACCCGCTTGATCAAGAAACGCCCTGCTTCTCCAGGCGGGTCTCCAGGCTATCCACGGTCAGCAGTTCGCCGAAGTAGACCTCCACGTTTTTCAGCGTGGCCTTGTGCAGGTCCTCGAAATAGCCCCCCACGCAGTCCTCCATCACATAGATGTCATAGTCCCGGAAGTAGGCGTCCCGGATGGTGGACTCCACACACACGTTCGTGGCCACGCCGGAGATGATGAGCGTCGTCACGCCCCACATCCGGAGCTTGGTGTCCATGGTGGTGTCAAAGAAGCCGGACATCCTGTGCTTGGTGAACACATAATCCCCGGGTTGGACGTCCTCCTTGAGATC
>JASLXW010000393.1:3693-3998 GCA_030740135.1 Nitrospinota bacterium | reverse complement strand
AGTTGGGGAACAGGCTGGTCTCGACGCGATGGAGGACGCAGGCGTCGTCTTCCTGAACCTCATAGGTTCCGGAATAAGCGATGTAGCCTTCGAACGCAGCGCGAACCTCTTCGGATTCGCCTTTCAGGATATCGCCCGAAGCGAAAGCCGGACGGTCCCGGCGCATGATCTGCACGGACATCCGGCCGTCGGCGTCATAGATCACCCGGCCCACGGCATCCTCGCCCAGGGGGGTTATGACTCGGCCGTCCGACAGGCGCGCCTCAAAGGAAACAAGGTCCCACACACCCACGAAAGATTGCTTA
>JASLXW010000393.1:257-3683 GCA_030740135.1 Nitrospinota bacterium | reverse complement strand
TTTTCAAAGCGCGCGACGAGGCGATTCATCCGGGATCGCCCAACCGTCGACCTCAATCACCCGGCCGTCACGCGCGTTGCCCCATCAAGGGATGTGGAAATTCTAGAGAATGACTGCGGACCATGTAAAGGATGCAGCGTCAGCCCCGATTTCCGATAAGGCACCGGACGAGCGAGTCGGTCAGCCTCCGCATCAAAGCGAAATATTGCTCCGGCCCGGCTTCGAGGTCCGCGCCCAAGGGGTCGAGGACGGCCGCCCTCACGCCCGTGCCGGCCACAACCGTCCGGACAAGCGACAACCTGAATTGCGGCTCGGCGAACACGCAGACGACGCCCAGCCGCCGGACCCTGGCCCGGATCTCGGAAACCCGCCTCGCCCCGGGTCTTCGCTCGGGAGACACCGTGAGCGAACCCGCCACGTTCAATCCGTACCGATCCTCGAAATACCGGTAGGCGTCGTGGAACACGATATACGGAACACCCGCCACCGGCCCGAGCCGCGACCGGATCTCTTCATCCAGGGCCTGGAGCCGCCGAACCATCGTCCGCCCGTTTTCTTGGTATCGGCGCGCACGACGCGGATCGGCGCGGCCCAACGTCTCCACAATCTCCCGGACCATGGCCCGCGCGTTCACCGGATCGAGCCAGACGTGGGGGTCGAATGGCCCCGTTCGGTGCATCCCCCCCCTCCCCTCCTTGCGGCCGGGTTGCGCTTCGCGGGCGTGATCCGAATCGTCCCGGCGCCCCCAGGCCCCGCCCTTTCGGACGACCAACCGGGTCAACCGTCCGGTCTTCGCAAACTCGATGACGCGGGCCTTCGTGGACAGGACCTTCAGGGGTTTGCGCAGGAAGGTCTCGAACGCCTCTCCCACCCAGATCACCACATCCGCCCGCCCCAAGGCGCGCGCGTCGGAGGGTCGGAGGGAATAAGTGTGCGGCGAGGCCGCCCCCCGCACCAGGAGGTGTGGGACGCCAACGCCCTTCATCACACCCGCGACCAGCGCGTGAAGCGGCCTGACGCTTACAACCACCCTGGGCGCGCCTTGACCGGCCCACGCGGGACTGAAGTAGCTTACCCCACACACAAGCCCAATCAACGCGGCAACGTGCGCAATCCACTTCCCCGGTTTTATCGCCATCGCCGGACGGGTCTCCCAATCGGGGTGAAATTCGACTTGCCTCCGCTAATGTAATATTATAACATTATCTTGCCGGTTCGTTTTTCGCAAGCTTTCAAGGTCGGGACGCCATGAACGACCCGCAAATAGAAGACGCGTTCCTCTCCCGTAACCACGATCACAGGCTTTGCGTGAGCGACGCCCTCCAGGGCGCAGAGGAGGTCTGCGCCCGCCGGGGCGCCCGGCTGACGGCCCTGCGGCGGCGCGTCCTGGAGTTGGTGTGGGACAGTCACACCCCCGTCGGGGCGTACGACATCCTGGAGCGGCTCTTTTCCATGGGCCGCAGGGCCGCGCCGATCACCGTCTACCGCGCCCTGGATTTCCTCATGAATCACGGATTGGTCCACCGCCTCGCCAGCCTGAACGCCTACGTCGGGTGCGGGTCCTCGGGCGCGCCGCACAACGCCCAGTTCCTCATCTGCAAGGCGTGCGGGACGGCGGCCGAGCTGAACGATGCGCGGATCGACCGGGCCATCAACCGGGGCGCCGCCCGGACGGGCTTTACGGTGGGCGGGTCGGTCGTGGAGATCCGGGGCCTGTGCCCGGAATGCAGCGGAAACTGAGGCCGGGATGACCCCCAACCTGAATTCAGATCCCCTCATCGAGGCCCGGGGGCTGGACCTCCATTTCGGACGCCAGTCCGTCCTGAGCCACGTGGACGTCTCAGTGAACCCGGGCGAGATTGTGACACTCATCGGGCCCAACGGCGCCGGGAAAACGACGCTCGTCCGCATCCTGCTCGGCCTCGTCAAGCCGGACGCGGGGACGGTCCGGCGGCGTCCGGGCCTGGTCGTGGGCTACCTGCCCCAGCGCTTCGCCATCGACCCGGTCGTCCCCCTGACGGTCCGGCGGCTCCTCGGGTTGACGCGCCGCGCGTCCCCGGAGGCCATGGCCCGGGTCCTCGACGAAGTGGGCGCGGACCGTCTGATCGACCAGTCGGCGCCCGACCTCTCGGGCGGCGAGCTGCGGCGCGTCCTCCTGGCGCGCGCGCTCCTGCGGGAGCCCGACCTGCTGGTCCTCGACGAGCCGGTCCAGGGGGTGGACGTAACGGGGCAGCTCGAATTGTACGAGCTCATTTCTCGCATCCGGGCGCGCCGGGGGTGCGGGGCCTTCATGGTCTCCCACGACCTGCACGTCGTGATGGCCGCGACCGACCGGGTGATCTGCCTCAACCGTCACGTCTGCTGCTCGGGCCGGCCCGAGACCGTAAGCCGGCACCCGGAGTACGAGGCCCTGTTCGGCGCGGCGGCGCGCAACCTGGCCGTCTATGTCCACGCGCACGACCACCACCACGACCTGGCCGGCGAGGTGGTCCATGAAGGGTCCGAGGCCGGGGCGTCCCCGGGCCCGCCCCCCCCCCCACGCGCGCAGCGTCCGGAGGCCCGGAAGGATGACCGAGGATTTTTTTCTGCGCGGGCTGATCGGGGGACTGGGCGTTGCCGTCGTGGCCGGCCCCCTCGGGTGCTTCGTCGTGTGGCGGCGGATGGCCTACTTCAGCGAGTCGCTGGCGCACACCTCGCTGCTGGGCGTGGCCCTGGGCTTCCTCCTGGGCGTCAACCTGACCGCCGGGATCATTACGGCGTGCGTGGCGCTGGCCTTTCTCCTCGCGACGCTTCAGGGGCGGGGGCGGCTTGCGACCGACACCCTCCTGGGCATCATGGCCCACGCGGCGCTTTCGATCGGACTGGTGGTCATCAGCCTGATGGAGGGCCTGCGGGTCGATCTGCTCGGCTACCTGTTCGGGGACATCCTCTCCATCACCCGGTCCGACCTGTTTTGGGTGTACGGCGGAGGCGCGGCGGCGCTGGGGGCGCTGGCGTGGATATGGCGGCCGCTTCTCGCCCTCACCGTTCAGGAGGAGCTGGCCCGCGCGGAGGGGGTTCCCGCGGCGGCGGTGCGCCTGGGGTTCATGCTCATCATCGCCCTGGTCGTCGCGATCACGATGAAGATCATCGGCATCCTGCTGATCACGTCCCTTCTGATCATCCCGGCCGCGACGGCCCGGCGCTTCGCCCGGACGCCCGAGCAGATGGCCGTCCTCGCGAGCGGAATCGGCGCGCTGGCGGTGGTCGGGGGTCTCTTCGCCTCGCTGCAGTGGGACACGCCCACGGGCCCCTCCATCGTCGTCGCCGCGACGATCCTGTTCGTTCTGGCCTTCGCCTCGGGCGGGTTCCCGTCACGGTCCGGGGTTTGAGGCCATGCGGGTCACGTTGCCGGCGGTGGATGGCTGTATATAACCCGCCTTCCTT